>JALGZO010000347.1 GCA_025774865.1 bacterium
GGTCGGTTCATCCAGTGACCCTGCTCCGCCACGAATATCGGCTCGTCGATGAGGCCGTGGTGCCAGAGGTGCGCGGCCATCCCGCCGGTCGCCGATCCCGTGAACGGGTCCTCGAACGTGTCCGGCGGCACCCCGAAGTGGCGGGCGAACGTTCGACCTTCGGACGTGACTCCCTGTAGACAGAAGAGGTGGGCGCTGAAGAAGTCGGCCTGCTCCTTCAGCGGTTCGTAGAGCCTCACGTCGAGGCGCGCGCGGCGAAGAGCGTCGTGGCCCGTCACCGGGATCATGAGCTGAGGCGTGCCGGTGCTCACGGTCCGGAACGGGGCGTTCGGCATCGCGTCCGAGGGATCCAGGCTGAACGCCGTCAGCACCGGCGTTGGATCGTAGGTTCGCAGGAACTTCGGCCGTTGCTGCGTCATCACGATCCTCTCCGGGAGGTCGCCGCGGCAGTGTACGTCCACCCGGATCGGACCGACTTGAAGCTCCAACGCGATCGTGGTGACCTCGTCTTCGAGCTTGAGCCGCCCCGTCTCCACGAGCGCGTGAACGGTCGCGATGGTGGGGTGGCCGGCCAGCGGGATTTCCTGTGCCGGCGTGAAGTACCTGGCCCGGAAGTCCCCCCGGGTCGGCTGCAGCAGAAATGACGTCTCCGACAGGTTGTTCTCTTGCGCGATGGCTTGCATCGTTGAGTCGTCGAGACCGTCTGCCTCGAAGATGATCGCGCAGGGATTGCCCCCGAGGACGCGATCGGTGAAAGCGTCGACCTGGAGGAACTCGTGGCGGCTCATCGGATCCGCGCGATCTTCCTTGTCTCGACTTCGCCCCCGGTTTCCAGGCGAACGAAGTAGACGCCGGCGCTCACCGCTCGTCCGGTGGAGTCGAGACCGTCCCACTCCACGAAGTAGCGGCCCGCCGGTTGCCGCCCGTCGGCGAGCGTCGCGACGCGGCGCCCGGCAGGGTCGTGCACGGTCACGACCACGTCGGAACCGTCACGCGGCACGTCGTAGCGGATGACGGTGCCGACCCGAAACGGATTGGGGCGGGGGCTCGCCAGCGCGACCGTCGCGGTCGCGGCGGTCCGTCGTGGCGCGGCCGTTGGCAAATCCAGCGCCGGGATCGCCTGCGACAGATCCGGCAGCGCTCGGATGATCTTCGCGGTCGGCGGCCCCTGCGGCGTTCCGCCGACCTTGATCAAGTCGCGCATGGCCGTCGGTGAGACGTCGAGGCCGAGCTTTTCGTTCGCGATGCCCTGCAAGGAAGCGCAGACCCCCACGATGATCGGAGAAGCGCTCGACGTGCCGCTGAACGTCGCCGTGTAGTCCTGCGAGCAACCCGACTGATTGAAGAGCCCCCCGTAGCCGGCCGTGTAGACCTGGGAGCCGTAGCCGTGGCAGTCGATGCGCCGGCCGTGGTTCGTCCAGCACTCGGGCGAGTGACTCACCGGCATGCCGGCCCCGACGATGATCGCGCCGGAATCGCGCACCAGCGGGTTGAACTTGCCCCCGTACACCCCGTCGTCGAGGTTGACGGAGCCGTTGCCCCCGGCTTCGACCACGATGACGCCGTTGGCGGTCGCCGTCTCGATGGCGTCGAAGCTCGCCTGCCCCCACTCGACCGGCACGAACTCGAATTGCCCGCAATTGCAGGGGCACGGGTCGCCCGTGTCGGGACCCGGGACATGGATCTCGAGCAACACGATCTCACCGGCCGACGCGAACGCCGCCGCCGTTGCGATATTCGCGGCCCAGGAGGGCTCCGAGTCGAAGTCCGACATCTTGAGGGCGACGTCGGGAGTGATGCCGGTGACCCCGTAGTCGTTGTCGCAGGCACCGATCTCGCCGAGCACGGCGGTGCCGTGGTTCGGGTCCGACCCGCCGCTCAATCCGTTGATGACGTCGGAGGCCTCGATGTCGAGATCCTCGTGCGTGAGACACCAGCCCCACTCACAGTCGATGACCGAGAAGTCCGGACCCGCACCGTCGCCGCCCGCGTGGTAAGCCCACGCGAAGTCGGCGTCGACGCCGGCGGGGGCCGGATCCAGGTAGAACTGGTTGTCTTCCCAGAGCGGCGTGGGGGGGGCGATGTCGCTGCATACGGGCGCTTCCGCCTTGCCCATGAGGTACGCTGTCTCGATGACCTCGAGCGGGAGCAGCGCGTTCGCGAGATCGATCCCGGCCGGCCCCGGCTCCGGCCGCCTAATCAGGTAGTAATTGTTGAGATCGGCGAGCTGCTTCCCGCTGATCGCCTCACCAGTTTCTTTGTCCT
>JALGZO010000348.1 GCA_025774865.1 bacterium
TTCGGCGTGAAGCTCGTGAAGTCGAGCGTGTCGAACGGCACCTTCGGGAGCAAGAGGAAGTCGTCGGCCGGATCGTACCAGCGCGTCACCGCGTCCATGACCTGGTCGAAGTCGCGCGGGTCGACATCCCGGCCGACCAGGATCAGCGCCTTCGTGAGCCCGAGCTGCCCTTGCCCGAGCAGGCCGAACGCGGAGCGCATCGCCTCCTTCGCGAATCGTTCCTCCACCGACGCGACCAGCAAGTGATGGAAGCCGGTCGCCTCGAAGCTCCACAGATCGCGCACCTCGGGGTGCGGCAAACGGATCAACGGGCCCAGAAGCTCCTGCACCATGTTGCCCATGAAACCGTCTTCCTGCGGCGGCTTGCCGACGACGATTCCCGGATAGATGGCGTCCCGGCGACGGAAGACCTTCTTCACGTGGAACACCGGGTACGGCGCCGCATCCGAGTAGTGACCGAAGTGGTCGCCGAACGGACCTTCCTCCCGCCGTTCACCGCCCGGCACCATGCCTTCCAGTACGATCTCGGCGCGCGCCGGCACGGCGACGTCGACCTCGACGCCGCGCGACAGGTCCATCCCTCGCCCGCGCAGCAATCCGACGAACGCCGCCTCCGACAACCCCTCCGGCAGCGGCATCATCGCGGCCAGCATGAGCAGCGGGTCCCCGCCGAGCGCCACCGCGACACCCAGGTCCTTCCCCTCGTCCTCGGCCTCGAACAGGTGATAGCCGCCGCCCTTGCCGATCTGGAAGTGCATGCCGGTCTCGGCCGGGCCGAAGCGTTGCATACGATAGATCCCGACGTTCGTCGATCCGTCGCGCGGACTTCGAGTGAAGACGAGCGGAAACGTGAGGAACGGGCCCCCGTCGTCGGGCCAGCACGTGAGGAGCGGCATCTTCTCGAGATCGGGCGTTTCCGCGACTTCACGCACGGGGCCGCCGCGCCGCACCTTGGGCTTCATCCCGCGCGCCCGCAGGAGCTCGGGCAGCTTCGAGAGAATCCGGCCGAGGCTCGGTGGGTTCAGATCCTTCGCGAGCCGGAACAGCGACTCCCCGATCTCGCCCGGCGGCCGTCCGAGCGCGATTTCGATGCGGCGCCGCGATCCGAACAGGTTGATCGCCATCGGCATCGACGACCCTTCGACATTCTCGAACAGGAGAGCCGGGCCCTCCTCGCGCACGACGCGCTGCACGATCTCGGTGATCTCGAGACGCGGGCTCACGGGGACGTGGACTCGTCGGAGCTCTCCGGCGCGCTCGATCCCGACGAGGAAGTCGCGCAGGTCGCGGACGCTCACGAGTCGTCCGCGGGCAACTCGCCGCGCCGCCAGCCTTCACCCATCGGTCTTCCCGTGGTGGCCTGCACCACGCGGTCGACAAAGTCGCCGACGAGTCGCTCGATCGAGTCGGGTTTCAGGTAGAAGAACGGTGAGACCGGCATGACGATCGCGCCCTCGCGCGACACGCGCGCCGCATTGTCGAGCGCGATCCCGGTGAGAGGACTCTCGCGCAGTCCGATCACGAGCCGGCGCCGCTCCTTGAGCGCGATGTGGCTGACGCGCGTCCCGAGGCTGTCCGAGATCCCGGCCGCGACCTTCGCGAGAAAGTCGGCGCTCGCGGGAAGCACGACGACCGCGTCGAACGGGTTCGACCCGGACGAAAGCGGCGACGCCAGATCCTCGTCGGAGAAGACACCGTCGCAGTGGGCCCCGAGGTCTCCGGTCGAGAGCCCCATCTCTTCCTTCAGGACCACCTTCCCCCATTTCGTGACGATGGCGAAGCGCTCGCCGGGAAGGCGCCTCAGGAGCTCGACCCCGTAGACGGAGCCGGACGCTCCCGTGATGACGACGACGGTTCTCAAGAGGAGTCCTCCCGCGGAAAGGGGAGCGAGGCTAGCAAGGGCGCCAGGAGGCGTCAACGCGGCCTCCCGGCGGCCCCCGCCCTCCTGCCCCGGAGCCTGGCGTCGGCGAGTGGGTGGAAAACCGCGCTACGCCTGGCTTATCATGGGCGCTGGCGTCTCTCCACGCGGGGGATCGCTCGCATCTTCGTCGCGCGTCCGAAGCGCACTTCGTTCAGGCATCACGCCCAGGGAGCGGTCCATGAACCGGTTCGCTACGATACTCTTCGTCCTCGTTCTCCTCGTCCCGACGTCCGTACTGGCAGATCACGCATCACGCGCGTGGGACGGCGCCGGCATCAGTGCCGCCGCCGGCACCCCTTTCCCCCCGACGCTCGACGACATCCAGGCCAACGTGTTCACGC
>JALGZO010000349.1 GCA_025774865.1 bacterium
CTCTCCGAGAGTAACGGAGAGGAACTCACGCAGGGTGTCGTGGGCGACGCGGCTCAGGAGCCCGAGAAGATGCCGATCGTGGAGGAAGTAGGGCCGGAGCCTTTTGGGAAGAGTGAACACGTATTGACGGTGGGGAACCTCGTCGAGGATCTCCTTCCGTACACGTCGCCCAGTCGATATCCCGTCACCGTTTGCCGAGCATGAGTCGCGCGATCGCCATTCCCAGAAAGCCGGCGCCCAGACCGACGAGAAGACCCTGCACGAGGTAGCCTAGTGCCCAGCCAATCCCCATACCGATGAACAAACCGGCCGGGATGAACAGTCCACTGTTCTCCCATTGCGTCTTCGACTCCTCGGTCTCGCTCAAGTCTCTTGCCTCCCTCCATTTCCATGGTGGCGTCGCCCCGATCGCCGCCCGAGTCTCCGCCGTCTCCATTTGAGTGTCAACCGACTGATCTTGTCGGATGACGCGCGCGAACTCGGGCGGTGCGGGAGGGACTGCGCGCACGATGAGTGGCCGTGGCGGGGACACTCACCCCTCGGGACTGCTGCTGCTCACGGCTCCCGCGTCGATCTTTCGTCGGACGATCGAGTCCGGGTCGAGGAACACGAGAAAGACGAGGGGAAAGAGCACAATCGTCCCGGCCACCAGATAGAAGTCCGGTTCCGCGAGCGTGATCCCCTCGAGAAAACCGAAGCTCCCTTCCCACCGGTCGATCCAGGAGTTGAGCCGGTTCAGGCCGGCGCCGAGGGCGTGGCCCACGTTGCTCATGGCCATGTACAACGTGAACTGACTCGCGGCGGCGCCGGTCCAGGAGATCTTCATGTACAGGGAGAACAGGCTCACCGTGGTGAAGGCATTGCAGCCCTTGAAGAAGGGGATGATCAACCCGCGCGGGTAGCTCTCGTGATCCCAGTAGGAAGACGTCAGATAAAAGACCAACAACGTGCTCGAGGTCATGATCATCCCGAGACCGGCCATCTTGCGCCGTCCGAGACGGTCGCACAGGAATCCCCCGAGGAGCGCGCCGGTGAGCTCCCCGAGCACACCCCACAAACCCGAGAACTTCGAGAACTGCTCCGCCGTCCATTCGAACTTCTGGACGAATAGCTCCGTGGTCAACGGGACGTAGAGCCCCTCGCCCAGGTTGACGGTTGCGGCCATGAGAACCGCGAGAAACGTCGTGCGCACCGAGAGCGCCCGGCCGAGCTCTCGGACCACGCCGACGAATCCGCCCTTGACGTGATGGGAATCGGGAATCTGGCTCGACCCCGGCGTCCAGGGAAAGAGCCGTTCCCCGGCCCTTTCTCGCACGGAGAGTACGACCGCCAGGATGGCGACGACGCCCAATGCCTGAATGAGCACCGCCGTCTGGATGTCCCAGTTCGCGATGATGATGCCCATGCCTCCACCCCCGGCCGAGACGCCGAAGAGCTTCGAAGCCCACATCAGGCCGTTGACGCGTCCGCGCTCTCTGTCTTCGAGGAGATCCACAGCCAGGGCATCCGTGGCCACGTCCTGAAGCGAGGCGAAGCAGTTGTGGGCGAAGAACACCCAGGCGAGATAGGTGAGGGTGGCGCTGTCGTCGAGACTCCCGGTTGACCACGCACCCAGGAGAGTGGCGGCCATGCCGGTCTGCGCGATCGCGATCCACGGCCGGCGAAGCCCCAGGGACGTGATGCGGAGCGTGTCGATCATGGGTGCCCACGCGAATTTGAACGTCCAGGGCAGGATCGCGAGGGCGGTGATCGTTGCGGTCTGTTCCTTGGAATGCCCCGCTTGACTGAGGGCGGCGAGAAGCGCGATGGAGGCGAAGCCCCAGGGAAAACCCTGGGCGAAGTAGAGAAGACAGAGGAGCCCGGCGCGCAGGCGAGGGCTTCCCGCTATTTGGAGGCGGGAGCCTCCGCTCGTGTCGGCCAAGCTTCCTCCTGTCCGGCTGCGCCTTCGAACGCACAGTGTTCGCGAAGGCCAGGGTGCGCGTCAACGGAGTCTGGACGGTTTGTGTTTCCCGAAAACCCCATATCACGCTGCTCGACGCTCATAACGGACGAGCCAACCACGGCCCAGAAACCCACGGATTCCCGGAACTCCCACTCACGTGCGGGCGGTGGTGCAAGTCGTTGGAGAAAAGCAAGTTGTGAGTCCAGGCGCCGCCGGCCGTGGGTGGTTCGGGCGGGCCGTATCAGGCCCCGGCCTTCGACCGTCTTTAAAAGGAGGGGTAGCGGACTCCCTCATTCGCTGCTCTCCGCCGGCC
>JALGZO010000350.1 GCA_025774865.1 bacterium
ACGTCGCTGCCGTTCTGGAGACGTTGCACCATCTCGGGAAACGCGCGGAGATTCGTCGAGAGATCGACGTCCATGTAGGTCACGAACTCGGCCGGGCTTTCCAGCCAGACCTGCCTGAGGGCGCCTCCGCGACCCTTGCGCGGAATCCGGCAGTACTCGACCTCCCCGTACCGACTCGCGAGTTCCCGTCCGATCCTCTCTGTATTATCGATGGATGCGTTGTCCGTGATGAGAACCCGGTACGAGTAATCGGCGTTATCGCGCAGAAAGCCCGTGAGCGCCTCGATGCTCCGGGGCAGGGTCTCCTCTTCGTTGTAGACCGGGATGATAACGTCGACCAGAGGGACCGGCCGGGCCGTTTCGTCGGGAGACTGCAAGAGTCCGTCCGGGTTGCGAGGAGGCTCGGGCGACTTTCCGTACGGAGGGGCCGCCTCCCGCGATTGTACCGCGCTCGCTCGACCGGCCGCCACCGGCCACGGGCGGGTGGGTGAACCGACGCTGGCGGGCGGGAGCCGAGAGGCCTATCGTCGGCGCGGGAGGGCCGCGCGATGCGGGCGATGATTCTCGAGCAACCCGGCCCGATGTCCGGACAGCCACTGTCTCTCCGCGACCTGCCGCCGCCCAGACCGGGACCGGGCGAGGTCGTCGTGGACGTGGCGGCGTGCGGGGTCTGTCGCACCGACCTCCAGCTCTGCGAGGGCGACCTCGGCGCTCACCGCCTGCCGGTCGTTCCGGGTCATCAGATCGTGGGACGGGTGACCGCCGTCGGGGACGGCGTCGCCGAGCGCGAGCCGGGCCAGCGAGTCGGCGTCACGTGGCTCGCGGACGCCTGCGGTGACTGCCGTTTCTGCGACTCGGGACGCGAGAACCTGTGCGAGTCGGCTCAGTTCACAGGGTGGGACCGCGACGGCGGTTACGCCTCGCATACCGTCGCGCGAGCGGACTGCACGTTCCCCTTGCCCGACGGCTTCGACGACCTCGCCGCGGCGCCGCTGCTTTGCGGGGGCGTGATCGGGTACCGGTCACTGTGCGTGACGGGAATCGAACCCGGCGCTCGCCTCGGGCTCTACGGATTCGGCGCGTCGGCGACCTGCGTGATCCAGGTCGCACGGCACTGGGACTGCGAGGTCTACGTGGCGACCCGTTCCGAAGAGGACCAGGAGCGCGCCCGCCGGCTCGGGGCGGCGTGGACGGGATCGTACGACGAGACCCCGCCCCGACCCCTGGACGCGGCGATCACGTTCGCGCCGGTCGGGTCGGTGGTCGTCCAGGCGCTGAAGGCGGTCGATCGCGGGGGCCTCGTCGCGATCAACGCCATCCACCTGGACCGTGTTCCCGAGTTCCCCTACGAGCTGCTGTGGCGGGAGCGGAGCCTGAAGAGTGTGGCGAACGTGACGCGCCGCGACGTCCGCGAGTTTCTGAGGCTCGCGGCAGAGATTCCGGTCCGCACGGAATGCGAGCTCTTTCCGCTGGAGCAAGCGAACGAAGCGCTGGCGAGGCTGGCCGACGGGCGGATCTCCGGGGCGGCGGTGCTGACGGTTTGACGGCGGTTCGGTGCGCCTTGGCGTCCCCGTGTGATGTCCTCTGATCAGTGAGGGCGGACGACGACCAGCTTCCGAACCACGTGGTCACCCTCCACGGCGGCCCGCACGAAATAGACCCCGGGACCGACTCGCCGACCGCTGTCGTCGCGGCCGTCCCAGACGACCGGGTGATATCCGGCGGGGCGGCTCCCCGAAAGAAGCGTCCGCACCCGGCGGCCTCGAACATCGAAAATCGCAACGTCGACCGGGGCGGGGGCCGGAAGAGCGAGGCGGATGGCGGACCCCTCACTCGTCGGGTTGCGGCTGCTGGCTTCCAGCGCCAGCCGCGGGGGAAGCGTCCCGACCGATTGGCTCGTCGTCGGCTCGCTGACCACGATCGACACGTCGACCGTGTCGGGCGACGTCACGCTATTCGAGGTGAAGATCAGACGGCCGCAGTGGGTCCCCGGATCGAGGGGAGTCGCGTCCACCGTGACCATGATGCCGCGGGGAGCCCCCCCCGGCCAGACGAACCCGGTCGTGCGATCGACGGACAGCCAGGGCGCTCCCTGTCCCGAGCAATCCTCGATCGTGATCGCGTAGTCGACGGGAGCGCCGCCGTCGTTCCCCAGGTCGATCCCGTACCGTGTCTCGCCGATGGGGGGAACGACGTCCGAGATCGAATCCGGGATGAGGACGAGTTGCGGGTCGCCGAGCGGGCGCAGCGGTT
>JALGZO010000351.1 GCA_025774865.1 bacterium
CCTCGGGCTCCACCGCGAGGCGATCAAGACCGTTCTACGGGCGCTGGATCGGGGAGACCGCCCCCCGCTAGCGCGCTACACTCTGGCGTACGTCTTGGAGCGGGGGGAGCGGTTCCAGGAGTCGGTGCACGAGTACCGTCAGCTGATCCGCGACCACCCCGACTACCTACCGCCGTACCGGAACCTCGGCGCGCTGATGGCCCGCGACGGCGAGCTCGAACAAGCGATCCGGCTCTGGGAAGAGGCGCTGAGTCGACACCCCGGTGATGCGGGGCTGCGCGCGAACATCGACGCAGCGCGCGAAGCTCTCGGGTCGGTAACCCTCGGAGGTTGAAACTCGTGACGACGGACGATTCCAAGCGGGCGGTCGCGCGACGCGCGGCCGACCTGGTCACCGACGGCATGGTAATCGGACTCGGCACCGGATCGACAGCCAAGCACCTCGTGGACCGAATCGGTGAACGGGTCCGGGACGGACTCCGCGTGCGCGCGGTTCCCACGTCCGAGCGGACCGCGAGTCAGGCGCAGTCGTTGGGCATCGCGCTCGTCTCGCTCGAGGAGTGCCCGCAACTCGACCTTGCCATCGACGGTGCGGATCAGGTCGATTCGCGAGGCGACCTCATCAAAGGTCTCGGGGGGGCGTTGCTGCGCGAAAAGCTCGTGGCCCGAGCAAGCCGCGAGTTCGTCGTGATCGTGCACTCGACGAAACTGGTCCCCACGCTCGGCTCGGGCTGCCCCGTACCGGTCGAAGCCCAGCCCGACGAATGGGAACGCGTGCGGGACCGTCTGATCGAGCTCGGCGCGAGCCCCCACCTCCGGCACGAGGGCCCGGAGCCCTACGTGACCGACAACGGAAACATGATCTTGGACGCGGATTTCGGCGCGCTCGAAAACCCGGGACAGCTCGAGCTCCGGATCAACGAGATCCCGGGAGTCCTGGACAACGGGATATTTGCCGGGATGACCGACCGCGTGCTGATCGCGGAGGACCACGGCGTCCGAGAGTGGGTGGTCCCGACCCGGTCCAGAGCCGAATCTCCCGGAGGCTGACCGGGGGCGCTTCGCGCGACGTTCCAACCGACTGCCATTTAGAGGGTTACTCGCAAATTCTTTCCCTCCGCTGGATTTTTTCTCCTTGAGAAAGGGTTCGGCGGACGATTATCCTCGAACTCAGCACCTCGGAATCCGCAGAACGTGACAAGGAGCCACCCCCTGATGCATCCGATCGGCAAGAACATCAAGATTCTCCGGCAGATGCAGGGCGTCACTCAAACCCGCCTGGCCGAGGCCGTCGGCGTCGCCCCTGCCTACATCAGCCAAATCGAGTCGATGATCCGGGTTCCCAGCGTGAAGGTCACTCACCGCATTGCAGAGGCGCTCGGGACCACCGTGGGCACGCTTTTGGGTGAGAATCCGGACACGAGCGCGGAAGGTCGCCTCTCGAAGCTCGAGCAGATCCATCTGCTCAAACGGCTCGTGCTCCAGCTCGAAGCCGAGCTCCAGCAGGAGAACGGCGACCACTCCGACACTCCGGACACGGCGTCCGTTGGGAAGGGAATGGCGTAGGCCCGAACTCGGGCTCGGTTCTCAGATCCTCGCGATCGAACGCCGATGCACGAAAGGGCCCCAACGCACCCCTGGATCGCCCAGCCGTCCCACGACAACCCCGCGGATGCTCATGAACTCCAGCCTGCCGGTCCCCATCGAGCCGCCGCCACCGGACCCGACGCCCTCGACGCGAGTCTCCGAGTACCGCGCATCGCAGACCGCACCGTTGCACGGCGTTTCTCGCGAGAACCGGATCTTCGTGAACCGGAACCTCCGCATGCGATCGATCGCCGCCTTCGGCTTCGATCTGGATTACACGCTCGCCCGCTATCGGATTCGGGAGATCGACGAGCTCGCGTTTCGGCTCACGAAGCAAAAGCTGGTCGAGAAGCGCGGCCACCTCGAGGGAATCCTCGCCATCCCGTTCGATCCGGAGTTCGTCGTTCGCGGCCTCGTCATCGATCGCAAGCGCGGCAACATCCTGAAGATGGACTATCACAACTACGTCGCGCGCGCGTACCACGGGCGGAACCCGCTCACCACGGAGGAGCGCAAGCGCACGTACCGGATGCGCCGCGTGCGAACGTCGGCGGAGGCGTACGTGTCGGTCGACACGCTCTTCCACCTGCCCGAGGTCTATCTCTATCTCGCCCTCGTCGACTTCTACGAAGCGAAGGGCCGGACCCCTGATTTCCGCCAGCTGTATCAAGACGTGCGCGACATGATCGACGAGTCGCACGCCGACGGCTCGATCAAATCCGAGATCCAGAAGGATCCCGGTCGCTTCGTATCCCCCGATGCGCGACTGGGCGAGTTTCTCGAGATGTTGAGGGCGGCCGGCAAGAAGGTCTTTCTCCTGACGAACTCCGAGTACTACTTCACCGACGTGCTGCTCTCCTATCTGCTCGATGGACCCGGGCGCCCGGGATGGCGCCACTACTTCGACCTCGTCACGGTCGACGCCGGCAAGCCCGGCTTCTTTCGCGAGTCCCAGGGCGACGGCCGGTTCCTGGACGTCGACGGACCGGGCGCTCCCGTGTACGCGGGTGGTGACGTATGGGCGCTCGAGAGAATGCTCGGATTCGCCGGCGACTCCATCCTCTACTGGGGAGACCACACGTACGGCGACATTCTCCGTTCCAAGAAGAGCGTCGGCTGGCGAACCGCCATGATCATCCCCGAGCTCGAGAGAGAGATCGCGATCACCGAGGAGATCGCACCGCTACTGAGCGAACTCGACGAGGCCGTGGAGTTGAGGAACCGCGTTCACCAGGAAGAGCAAATCGCGCGGACGGAGTGCGAGCGCCTCGCGCGGCTTCTCGAGGATGCTCGCGGTTGTGCCGCCGAGGCCCGGCGGGAGGTCGCGCGCAAGCTGCACCGCGCGCAGGAGCGATTGGCAGCGATGCGCACCGAGATGAAGCGACAGCACCGGCGGATCGCCGACCTCGATGCGACGTCGAGCGCAACCTACAACCGTCACTGGGGGATGCTGTTCCGAGAGGGTCACGAGACCACGCGCTTCGCGCATCAGGTCAAGGACTTCGCGTGCATCTATACGAGTCGCGTATCCAACTTCCTGAGCTACCCCGTGAACACGTACTTCCACTCTCCGGTGGAACGGCTACCGCACGAGCTGTAAGAGAGCTCCCTAGAAATCTGGAAAGCGCGCGTGCACGAAGTCCGGCACGTCCCCCTCGCCGTCCCAGCTCGCGAAGCGCTGCTCTTCCTTGATATCCAGCCACTCGAGCTCGCGCTCGCGCAACGCTTTGAATGAGCTGCGCGTGAGCAGCGGCTCGGGAAAGTCGAAGCGCCTGAGATCCTCGAAGCCGATGTCCGGCAGGAACCACGGCAGCTCGAGCGTCAAGTGAGGGAAGTAGATCGCGGATCCGAGGAACCGGCCATCGTCGGGCGGCGCATCGAGCCCTTGCACCATCGATCGCCAGATGACGACCGCGCTCGGCCGGTGGAACCCCCACTTCCGGACGTACTGTCCCTCGAGCTCTTCCATCGTGACGACCCGGATGGGCTGGTCACCCGCGGTATCTTGATAGGTCCGGACCGCCCCGCACGAGTGCTTCTCGTAAACCACGTGAACCCGGTCGTGGGAAAGGGTCTTCATGTCGATGTTGACGACCCGGAGCGCCTTGTCGTCGATCTCGATGGTCTCGGTCCACGCTCGCATCTTCTCGTCGGCGACGCGGATCTCGCGCTCCTCCTCGCTGTCGACCTCGAACAGCATGCAGAAACGGCCGAACCCCGCCCGGGCGTCGCGAAGATTCACGATGGGATAGAGCCCCGGATTGCGGAAGTCCCTCGTGAACGCCTCTCGGAGGTCGTCTTCGGACGTGGAGTAGATGAACTCCTCCTGCACGGCGATCTCCAGGAAGAAATCGAACGCCGTGTGGGAGTTGTAGACGAACGCCGCGAGCGCACTTTTCCGCGTGTCGCCTTCCCCGGGGACGCCGTACCGCCCGGCGCGATAGGCGGCGTCGATGCGATCCACGAGGTCCACGTTTCGCTTCGAAATCATCGTCCCGACGGAATCGATCGCGGCGGCGTCGAGATGCACCACGGGAATGTCCTGCTCGTTCATGTAGAAGAAACAGCGGTGCGAATCCGCCCCGGCGAGCCCCGGTAGGCAGAGGAGCGTGGCCAGGGGCAACAAGCATCGCACGAAGGAAGTGCGCCTCATGGGGTCGCTCCGCCGCGGACCAAGTCTGCGAGAAAGAGACTCAGCCAGGGAACATACGTGATGATCGCCAACGCGACGAGCAAGATTCCGAGAAACGGGAAACACGCCCGATAGAGTTCCACAATGGACCGGTCGAACCGGAACGAGGAGATGAACAGGTTCAGACCCACGGGAGGGGTCGAGTACCCGATCTCCAGGTTCGTCAGGAAGATGATTCCGAGGTGCGTCAAGTTCACTCCATATCCTTCGGCAATCGGCAGGATCAGCGGGACCACGACGATCAGCGCCGAGAAAATGTCCATCAAGCTGCCGACGATCAGCAAGAAGATGTTCAGGGCGAGCAAGAACGTCCATTTCGATGAGAACGCGCCCTGCATCCACTCGAGGATCCTCATCGGAACTTCGGCATCCACCAAGTAGTTCGTGAAGCCGAACGCCGAAGCCAGGATGACGAGAATCCCGGCCACGAGGACCATACTGCTTCGGATGATCTCGGGGATCTGCCGAACGGACACGTCCCGGTAGATCAGAACCTCGGCGATCAGCGCGTAGATCGCCGTGATGGAAGCGGCCTCCGTGACGGTCACCCGCCCCGAGTAGATGCCCCCCAGAACGACGAACGGCAGTGGCGCCTCCCAGGCCGCATCTCGCAGCGCCCGCCCCGCCGCGCGGCCTCGGAACCCGTGCGGGCGAACCCCCGCGAACAAGCCCCGGCGTGCGCCGTAGAGCCCGAGGAGAACGATGAGGAGCGTGCCCGGGACGATGCCGGCCAGGAAGAGCTCGTCGACCGATACGCCGGCGACGTACGCGTAGATGATGAGAGGAAGACTGGGCGGGAACAGGAGCCCCAGCGAGCCCGACGTCGTCACGAGGCCGAGCGAGAACCTTTCCGGGTAGCGCGCCTCCATCAGCGCCGGCAGCAGCAAACCACCCACCGCGACGATAGTCACGCCGCTCGCGCCGGTGAAGGCGGTGAACAGGGCGCAGGTGAGTAGCCCGACGAGCGAGAGACCTCCCGGGAGCCAGCCGAGAATCTCCCGGGACAGCGCGACGAGCCTCCGCGGTGCGCCTCCCGCCGCGAAGACGGCTCCGGCAAACGTGAAGAGCGGGATCGCGACGAGCATCGGCGAGCTGGCCAGACGTGTCATCTCGATGATCACGGAGGAGCCCGCCACCCCGGCCCCCGCGAAGCTGACGAGCGCGATCAGCGCGAGGACGAGGAAGAGCGGCAGCCCGAACAGGGCGCCGACCAGGGCGAGGAGGACGACGAGGAGAATCATCCCGCTCCCCACTCCCGACTCAGGCGCTCGTGGGCCCCGGCTTCCTCCCCGGAGGGAGGCGCCTCGCCCGCGAGCTCCAGGAACACGAGGTAGAAGAAGCGGAACGCGAGCAACGTGAACGAAAACGGGAACACGGCCGCGACGATCCAAGCCGGCAACCCGAGAAAAACCGCCTCTCCGAACTCGATCTCCTCGAACAGGAACTGGAGCGACGCGTGCGTGAGAGCGAGGCAGACGACGGCCGACGCGGCCGCGACGATCGCGCCGCCGATTCGACGGGCGACACCCTTCAGCAGCCGGCCGAGGACGTTGATCTGAACGTGGCGCTTCGCCCCCGTCGCGATCACGGCGCCGGTGAACGCGAGCAGCAGCGTGAGGTGGCGGAGAAGCGGATCGATCCAGAGGAGACCCGATTCAAAGAGGTTCCGGAGCAGGATCTGGAGCCCCGAGAGCCCGACCATCACGAGGAGAATCGCGGCGACGAGACCGCCCAGCAGACGGTCGACGTTGTTCCGGAGGGCCACGACCGGACGCGTGTTTCGCGCCGAGAAGAACCCGGCGGCGACGACGATGAGTACGGACGCCCAGACCCCCAAGAACGGACCGAAGCCCGGGAGGCCTTCCAGGATGCGAGCCAGACTCTCGGCCACCGGCTCCTCTAGGGCTCCCCTACCATGGATGTCGCCGCCGCCTGCCGCCGATGCTCCTCGACTGCGGCGCGGATCCTGTCGAGCTCTTCCTGCGAGTACAGCGAGCCCACGCCACGTTGGGCCGCGGCGGCTCCGATGCGGCGGAAAACGCTCATCGCGTCCTCCCCGATGGGCACGACCGCGATACCCGCCTTCTGGATGTCGAGAATGGCCTCCCGGTTCTCCCGCCGTGACGCCGCCTTCAGGCGCTCGAACACGTCGGCCGCGATCTCCCGCACCTTCTCTCGCGAGGCGGGCGAGACCTTTTCGTACGCGCGCTTCGATACGATGACGGCCCCGATCGCGTGGGTGACCGGAACCTCCGACATCGCGGCCACCTGCGTGTGCCACTGTAGAACGACGGCCGCGTATGGCGAGCAGTAGACACCGTCGATCAGTCCCGTCTGCAGGCTCGTGTAGACGTCCGTGATCGCGAGTGACACCGGCGCGACCCCCGCTTCCGCGAACAACGCCTCCGGCAGCGGGTCCCCCTCCCAAAGCCACATCTTCTGGCTACGCAGCTCCGCCAGATCCGCTACCGGCTTCTTCGTGAACAGGTGGATGAATCCGACCTCCGCCCAGCCGAGGAGCGCGTATCCCGCGTCCCCGAGCTTCCTCTCGAACTCGGAACCGAACTGCTCGTACATGGCGTCGATCTCGTCCTCGGTCTCGAGCAGAAACGGTACCTCGAGAACCCGCAGAGACGGCGCGACGGCGCCGAGCCCGTTCCCGGTGAAGCCGCCGCCGTGCAGTTGTCCGGATCGCATCTTGCGGAGCACGAGCCGCTCGTCCCCCTGGATGCCGCCCGCGTAGAACTTGAAGCCGATCTCGTTGTCGGTCGCCTCACGAACCCGGTCGTCGAGCTCGTGCATCAGGTTCATCCACGTCGATCCTTCCGGCGCGAGCGTTGCGACTTTGAGCAGCACCTTCGGTTTCTTCGCCGCGACGCTTCCGCCGAGCGCAAGGGTGAGGATCACGGTGGTGGCGACGACTCGGACCATTCTCATCGGACTTCTCCGTTCACTCGAAGATCTCTTCGCTTCGTTCGAGGAGCACATCCGCCTGGAGGCGCGCGATCTGATTGAGGAGCTCCCCGTCCGGGAGCTGGCCCGCGGGGGCTTCGAGAACTTCTCGGAGGGAGGACTCGAATGCGTCCTGGTCGAACGTCTGGACGCAGTAAGTCTTCGCGAAAAACACCTGCGCCAAGAGCAGGTTCCGGCTCGACACCTCGAACGCCCGATCGAACTCCTTTCGCGCGCGCTCCGGATCCCCGCCGAGCATCACCGGCCGGCTGGCATGCATCGCCCCCAAGAGGATCCTCGGCATCCCCCAGAAGAGAGTATCGTCCAGTTCGGCGACCCTCTCGACCAGGGGCATCAAGCGGGCGAAATCCGCCACCGCGGCGGGACGGCCGAGGTTCAGCTCGATCCACATCCCCCAATTCCCACAGACCCAGAGGAGGGCCTCGGCGTCGCGCTCGCGAAGCTCTTCGACCGCGGCCTCCACTTCGGCGAAGCTTCCCTCGCGAATCGCGGCCGCCGTCTCGGGCCGGTCGAGCGCTTGCCACCCGAGCTCGCGCCCTCGATCGTACAGCTCCGACGCCCGCGCCGGATCCTCCTCTTCCACGAACGCGAAGCCGTATGCGAAGTACAGCATCGATGCGAGGACGGCGATGTCGCGGTTCTTCGGATTCGTCTCGATCATGCCTTCGAGGAGAAGAAGGCTCGTCGGGAGGGCGTCGCGCACGAGCTGCGTATCCTCGGAGCGCAGCGCGACGTCGACGGTGTTCTGGAGCACCGGCGTCATCATGTTGACGGTCATCCGGGACGTACTGCACCCCAAGGTGCCCAGAAGGACGACCGCGAGCACGATCCTCCCCCATCCCGGATGCGACATACCTCACCTCCCTGCCCCCCGCCGGGCGACCGGCAGTGTTCTGGGCGGTGGAGCGAGCGTCAAGGCGAATCCGCGAACGGTCCTGCCCCACTTTCCCCGATTCCAGAAACTTCCACGATGTCCCCCGAGTACCATGCGCACCAGGGTATGCTGGATCGTCGAGGTCGATCATGGTTTGCAGGCTCCGCCGAATGACCCTCTTCCTCTCCGTCGCGGCGAGCCTCGTCGCGGCGACCGCGGCTTCCTCGGGAGAGGGTCGAAGGCCGTTGCCCGGCCCGGAGGAGATCGCCGCGCTGCCCGACGACGGCGGACCGGAGTGGAACCGGCTCATCTTCGAGCAAAGCCCCTACCTCCTTCAGCATGCCGGCAACCCCGTGGATTGGTACCCGTGGGGCGAGGAGGCCTTCGCGAAGGCCACGGCCGAGGACAAGCCGATCTTTCTCTCCATCGGCTACTCCACCTGCCACTGGTGCCACGTCATGGAGACGGAGTCGTTCGAAGACGACGAGGTCGCCGACCTCCTGAACGAAGGATTCGTCTGCGTGAAGCTCGACCGGGAGGAACGACCCGACGTCGACCAGGTCTACATGTCGATCACGCAAGCGATGAACAACCGCGGCGGCTGGCCCATGACGGTCGTGATGTCGGCGGACAAACGGCCGTTCTTCACCGGGACGTACTTCCCGAAGCATGGTCGGTACGGCCGCACGGGCATGATGGAACTCCTCCCCGAGCTGAAGCGCCAGTGGGAAGAGGATCGGCCGCGCCTCCTCGACTCGTCCGCAAAGGTGCTCGCGCGCGTCCAGCTCAGCCAGACGGGGCCACGCGCGGAGCTGCTCGGAGCCTCAGCGCTCGACTCGGGCTTCCTTCAGCTCAGTCGCCGCTACGACCGCCAGCTGGGCGGTTTCGGCAACGCGCCGAAGTTCCCGATCCCGCACAACCTGCGCTACCTGCTCCGCTACTGGAGAAGGACCGGAAAGGACGAGGCCCGGCAGATGGTCGAGACGACGCTCGACGAGGGATCACGTGGGCTTCGGCTTCCACCGCTACTCGACGGATCGCGTCTGGCTCGTCCCCCACTTCGAGAAGATGCTCTACGATCAGGCGCTCCTCGCCATGGCCTACGTCGAAGCGTTCCAGGCGATCGGCGACCCGGCGTACGCCCGCACGGCACGGGAGATCTTCACTTACGTCCTGCGCGACATGACGTCGCCCGAGGGCGCGTTCTACTCCGCCGAGGACGCCGACAGCGAGGGCCGGGAGGGGAAGTTCTATCTCTGGCAACCGGATGAGGTCATCGGCGTGCTCGGCGCCGAGGAGGGAGAGCTCTTCAACTCCGTCTTCGACATCACGGCCCAAGGCAACTTCCGGGACCCGCAC
>JALGZO010000352.1 GCA_025774865.1 bacterium
CTGGCCATGAATCAGCTTCCTCGTTCCGCCGCACCCACGGGCTCGGCGCTTTGCTTGCCGTAGTCGGCCTCGAAAGCGGCCCACCCGGCGTCGAACGCCCGCAGATTCAGTTCCTGGGTTCCCGCAGGAACGGAAGATTTGACCGCCTCGCGCATCGCATCGCGGGAGCCGATGCGGGTAGCCGCCGCGAAGAAACCCACCATGACCATGTTCTGGACGATCGCGCGGCCCTGCTCCTCGGCGATCCGGGTGGAAGAAACCCCGAACGCGCGCTGACCGGGCTTGGGCTCGGGTGTGACCAGGTCTCTCTCGTAGATGAGGACCCCGTCGTCTTTCAACTCCTCGATGTGTCTCTCGTAGCCCTCGGCGGACATCACGACGAAGATGTCCGGACGCTCGATGTAGGGATAGAGCACCTCGCGGTCGGAGACAGCGAGGGTGGCGCTGCACGCCGAGCCCCGTGCTTCCGGACCGAAGCTCTGAATCATGGTGGCGTGCTGGCCGGCTCCCACGGCACAAGCGCGCCCGATGATGTGCGCGGCCAGGATGACCCCCTGTCCACCGAAACCGGTGATACGAATCTCAGTCCTGCTCACCGAGCCACCCCCCTTCCGGGGACATGGGCATGTATCGGTCGCCCAGTTTCTCTGCGTAGTGCGTATTCATCATTTCTGAGAACGTGGGCCGGTCCTTGTCGACGAAGCGGCCGCACACGATCTTGTCCTGGAAGCCGATGTCCAGGTCCCGGGTGTCGGCGTCGTGGCGTATCTCGGCGTTGTCGTGGTAAAAGCGAACGAGATCGAGCCCGCTGCCCAGTTTGTTCAAACGGGAGTAGAGGGTCGAACACGGCGCGATGACCTCGACGAAGCGGAATCCCTTGCGCTTCAATGCCTCCTCCAATGTCGAGGTCAAGCGACGGATGTGCAGGCACGTCCACCGCGCCACGTAATTGGCGCCGCAACTCGCGACCAGATGGGGCAGGTTGAACGGCCGCTCGAAGTTCCCGAACGGCATCGTGGAAGACCGGGCCGACTGCGGAGTCGTCGGGGCGTTCTGGCCGCCCGTCATGCCGTAGATGAAGTTGTTGACCAGCACGACGAGCAGGTCCATGTTGCGCCGCGCCGCGTGGATCAGGTGATTGCCGCCGATACCGCTCAGGTCACCGTCCCCGGAGAACACCGTCAGGTTGAGCTCGGGTCGCCCAAGCTTGAGGCCCGTGGCGAAAGGAATGGCGCGGCCGTGGGTGGCGTGAAACCCGTCCAGCTTCATATAGCCCGCGACGCGCCCCGTGCAGCCGATGCCCGAGACCACACAGACCTTGTCCAGGTCCAGGCCGCTTCGCTCCAGGGCGGTGGCGTAGCACTTGACCACCGTGCCGATGCCACAGGTCGGGCACCAGATGTGCGGAATGCGTTCCATCCGCAGAAACGGAGCGATCGGGTGCTCCTGCTCCGCCGCGTCTTCACGAATCAATCCGGAGACCGTGTCCGTGCTCATTTCACCGCTCCCACGATCGCCTCACAAATGAGCTTCGGATCGTGCACTCCCCCGCCGGGGTGCGTCACGGCGACGGTCGCCGCTTGGCCGGCGGCGCATCGCTCGACTTCCAGTGCGATCTGTCCGTAGTTGATCTCGGGGACGACAAAGGCGTCGACTCGCGGCGCGATCTCGCGGATTCGTCGCTCTGGAAACGGCCAGATTACGATCGGGCGGATGAAGCCTACGTTCACGCCCTGCTCGCGGGCCTGCTCGATTCCCATGCGGGCGACCCGGGCTGTGATGCCGTAAGCCACCACGACGACATCGGCCCCGTCGACGTCGAACTCCTCGACGCGAACGATCTGGTCCGCGTTTTCCCTGATCTTGTTGACCAGGTGCCCCACGGTCTTCGATTGACACTCGACGCTCATCATCGGATAGCCTCGATCGTCGTGGGTCAGCCCGGTGGCGTGGAATCGGTAACCGTCTCCGGCGCGAGCAAACTCGGGCACGATCCTGCCGTTGCGCTTGTAGGGAAGATACTCGCCGGGAGGCTTGCTCGTGAGCGTCCTGGGAACGATCTCGATTTCCTCGGCAGACGGGATGACCACTTTCTCGGTCATGTGCCCGACACACTCGTCCATCAGGAACATCACCGGGACGCGATAGGTCTCGGCCAGGTTGAAGGCGTCGAGCGTGAGATCGAAGGCCTCCTGAGGAGACTGGGGACTGAGGGAGATCAGCTCGTAGTCTCCGTGC
>JALGZO010000353.1 GCA_025774865.1 bacterium
TCGAGTTCGCTGTGTCGTCACCTGGTCCGCCATCGACTCCTTCTACCGTTATGCCGATCGCGCCCTGGAGGACTGGCGCGCTCAGGGCCGCATCGACATCCCGAACATGCGCACCGGCCAGATTCTCTGGATGGACCGCGACGTGCTCGACGACCTGGAAGCGAGCCGCGAGGAATACGATCTGAAGGCGGCGTGTGCGAGGATCACCGTGCCGTTCCTCGCGCTGCACGGGGAACAGGACGAGGCGGTGAGCGCAGAGTCGGCGAGCCGGCTCGTGGAGTGGGCGGCGTCCTCGGAGAAGGACGCGGTCCGAATCCCGAACACGGGCCACACATTCGGCGCCGTGCACCCCTGGGCCGGCCCGACGCCGGCGTGGGAAAGGGTGGTCGCCGAGACGTCGGACTGGTTCGGGCGGTGGCTCGCGGACTGATCCGCGCGGCCGCGCCTACCGCGTGAGCGCCACGCGGGTCGTCACGTGTTCCGCCCCCGCCGACAGCCGCACGAAGTAGACTCCCGCCGCCGCGATTCGTCCCGTCCCGTCCCGACCGTCCCACTCCACGCGGTGACTCCCGGGAACGGCCGCCGTGTTCAGGAGCTGCCTCGTGAGCCGTCCGGTCACGTCGAACAGCTCGAGCCGCACCGGCCGGTGGGCGAGTTCCTCCGGAATCGCGATCGCGAAGGACGGCTGGCCGGACGCGGTGCCCATGGCCACGACGGAGAGTGAGCGCGATTCGGCTGCCACCGGGGTTGCCGTCGCGCCGGTCTCCGCCCCGTACTGGTAGCTCATCCCGCCGGTGGTCCGGGCGCTCGCGTACACCATCACGAGCTCCTCGTGCGTGCTTCCGATCTGCGGAAGGAAGAGCTGCCCGGCCTGCGTTCCGTCCAGACTCATGTCGACGACCTCGGTGGATGACACCGGATCGAGGAGCAGCGCGCGCACGCGAAAGCTGTTGTTGTCGCTCCCGTCGAACGTCGTGAGCAGATCCGATCCGTTGAGGTATCGCGCGTAGTCGGCGGCCCAGTGCTGGACGGCGGCCGAGCTGGGACCGACGGGGTACGTGGTGATCGTGACGAACGGACTGAAGGGGGGCAGGGTCTCGCCCACATACCCGAACCGACCATCGCCGATCGACGTGTCGTCGAGGTAGTTCGCCGCGACCCAGTCGCCGAACACGTCTGCGAAGTCCTCGGTATAGAGGAACGCGTCCAGGACATTCTCGTAGCCGGCGATGGAGTTCGCGGGCTCGGCGACCAGCGCCTTGACCGAGGGTTGCCCTCCGTAGCGCTCGTAGAAGTAGAGGCTCCAGAGATAGGTCTTGATGTAGTCGCGCCAGCTGCCATCGAAGGTCGTGAGCTGACGATCCGGGTTCGTGTTGAACGCCGAGATGTTGTCCGGGTCGCCGTACAGCCACATGGCGAGCTCCCCCATTCCCTCGTCGACCCAGCTATCCTCGTTCGGGTCGTAGTTGTGGTGAATGAGGTGCTCGAACTCGTGGCCGAGCACGGCGAGGAGGTAGCTCCCGGCCGGATCGAAGACGCTGGAGTTGATGTAGACGACGTCGCACTCGTTCGAGTGGAATTGGGCGACGTCGTCGCACTGCTGATCGAAGATCCAGAAGAACCCATCGGAGCTCACGTCAAGATCGTAGTAGAGCAGATAGACGCGCGGATCCTGGTCGAGGTTGTCCGGAGGATCGCCGAAGTGCGTCGTGTTCAGGTCCCAGATGCCCTGGGTGGGGAAGGATCCGATGCTCATGTTCTCGAAATGGTCGACGATCGTGTCCACCTGCGCCTGGTCGATGGTGACGTTCCACGTGTCGTCTTCGACGACCACGTAGCAGTTATCACCCATCCCGCGGATGGTGCAGGATTTCAGGTCGGCCACCGGGAATCCGGCGAGTCGCCAGAGGTACCAGTCCCAGGTGCTCCCCACCTGCGGGTTGGGGGGAGGGCCGACGGGAGTGTGGTCGCAGGGGAGGGTCCCGCGCGGCGCCCCTGGTGACGACCACTCCTCCTCGCCGATGACTTGGCGCAGTTCCGCGGTGGCGCAGCGGATCACATCCGGTCTCGCAACGGGACCATCGGCAACGGCGGTCCCGTTGATCAAGGTGGCAGCGAGCACGAGTAACGTCAGCTTGGCGAGCATGCGGCTCCTCCGGAATGGCGTCCTAACGTCGCGTCGATTCCCGAATACAGAGTACCTCGTCCGGGTGCCCGGCGATAGCGGTTTGGCC
>JALGZO010000354.1 GCA_025774865.1 bacterium
CGAGGTCTGCCCCGAGTGCAAGTCCAAGATGGTCGTCAAGGAAGTACGCTGCGGGCGCTTCCTCGCGTGCTCCGGCTATCCGGATTGCAAACACACGAAGTCGATCGGAATCGGCGTCAAGTGCCCGAAGGACAGTTGCTCGGGCGAGATCGTCCCGCGGCGCGCCCGCAAGTCGGGGCGCACGTTCTACGGTTGCAGCGCTTACCCGGACTGCGACTTCGTCACCTGGGACCGGCCCGTCGACACGCCATGCGAGAACTGCAACCACCCGTATCTCGTCGAGAAGATCCGCACCTCCGGATCCGTCCTGCGTTGTCCGGAGTGCAAGGGCGAGAGCGTCGCCGCTTAGGGTGGGAGACACGGGCGCCTCGGAAACCCCGGGTGTGACCCGTGCTCAGACAGTGCTCGGGCCTGCGATAGAACTCAGTCCATGAACGATCGCGTGGGCAGGCCCTGCGCAAACTGCGCGCGGGCCACACCCGGGGGTTCCGAGCGCCCGCGACTCGTAGGTCGAGGTACGGTCCTGCCGCTCTCTTCACTGCGTACGCCCGCAGCGGTGTCAACCCGCGTACGCCCGCAGCGGCGTCAACCCGCGTACGCCCGCAGCGGCGTCAACCCGCGTACGCCCGTAGCGGTGTCAACTCGCGTACGCCCGCAGCGGTGTGAACCCGCGTACGCGCGCCGGCATAGGATGGACTCCCTCACGAGTGACTGCGTCGGCAGTCCCGACGGGATTCAAACTCCGCAAGGCACCCAAAGTGAATGAGTTGCGGGGCAGTACGCCGCAACGATGATCGGATTCCCAGAGCCGGCCCGGCGCGTTTAGCTGCGCCCAGTCACATCTCTGGGTGGGAATCGCCGCGTGAGAGGGTCGGTGCCTCTCGGCCGCATCAGGGCCCGGGTTCCTTTGAGGGTGTGGCATGTTGGAGGGCCCAGCGGACGAGAGGCACCGGCCTTCTCGCCCGGCGCGCCGTTTCCACTCCCGTAGCGGGAGTACTCCCGGCGAGAGGCACTGGCCTCTCGCCCAGCGCTCGCGGCCGGGGCCCGCGCTGGGCCTTCCAGACCTCGTCCCGTATGATGGACTCCCCCCGAGCGGGGAGAGGAGGATCTCGCGTGAGTGAGCGGGTGACCGTGATCGGCGGAGGCCTCGCCGGAACCGAGGCAGCGCTGACGCTGGCCGGGCGCGGGATCGGTGTCGACCTGTTCGAGATGCGCCCACAGATGAAGACGGCGGCGCATCAGACGGACCGGCTCGCCGAGATCGTCTGCTCGAACTCGTTCAAATCGACGGCGCGGACGAGCGCATCCGGGCTGCTGAAGCGAGAGATGACGGCGCTCGGATCGTCGCTCCTCGAAATCGCGCAGCACTGCCGCGTCGAGGCGGGTATGGCGCTCGCCATCGATCGCGATCAATTCGCCGCGGAGGTGACCGAACGGATCACGAGCGAGCCACGGATCACGCTCCACCGGGAGGAGATGCGGACGATCCCGTCGGGCGGCTCCGTGATCGTCGCGACCGGACCCTTGACCTCGGAAGCGCTCGCGGACTCGTTGACCGAACTCTTGGGACTCGAGCAACTCTTCTTCTACGACGCCACGGCCCCGATCGTGTCGGCCGAGTCGATCGACCGGAGGATCGCATTCGAGGCGAATCGCCGCGACGAAGGCACCGGCCACTACCTCAACTGTCCCTTCAGCGAGACGGAGTACGACGCCTTCCACGACGCCGTGCTCCAGGCCGACCTCTACCCGCTGCACGACTTCGAGAGCACTTCGTTCTTCGAGGCGTGCATGCCGATCGACGAGCTCGCGCGGCGTGGCAAGCAAACCCTCTGTTTCGGTCCGATGCGACCGGTGGGGTTGATCGATCCGCGCACGGGGGAGCGGCCATTCGCCGTCGTGCAGCTGCGCCCGGAGAATCGGGACTCGACCGCCTACAATCTCGTCGGCTTCCAAAACCGGATGCGTCACGGCGATCAACGGCGAGTGCTCCGGATGATCCCCGGTTTGGCGAACGCGGAGTTCTATCGACTCGGGCGCGTGCACCGGAATACCTACCTGAACGCACCCCGTATGCTCGACGGCTTTCTCGCAGTTCGCGCAGAGCCGCGAGTTTCGATGGCCGGTCAGATCACGGGCCTCGAAGGCTACGTGGAATCGATCGCGACCGGGCTCCTCGCCGCCTGTTTCACGGCGGACCGGGTCCGAGGCCGTGATCTGGTACCTTTGCCACGGGAGACGATGCTGGGGTCGTTGATGCATTTCGTCAGCTCGTACGAGGGGAAGAAATACAGCCCCACGAACGCGAACTTCGGCGTCCTTCCCCCGATTCCGGATCGACGGAAGAAGGCGCGTGCTCGCAACGAGGAGATGGTCGCTCGGGCCGAAGCCGCGCTCGAGACGTGGCGGGCCGGGCTCACCGAAGCGGTTGCGAGCTTCCCGAGTCCTTGATCGGAGGGTATCCTCCTCGGGCTCGGAAGGAACCGAGCCTGAACGTGGACACGTGATGCCGGAACCTGAGTCGCTGACGCCCAAGCGTCGAGAGCTCCTCGATCGATTCGCGGCACATCTCGAATTCGACGTGGGTCTGTCTCCCGGCACGGTCCGTCTCTACTCCGCAGACGCCGAGCGCTTTTTGACGTTCCTGGGTGGCTTCTCGGAGATCGCGGATCCGCTCCCGGAGAACGTGGATCGCTCGCTCGTGGCGGGGTATCTCGCCCGGCGACGGGACACCGGGGCCGGCCGCCGTACGCTCGCGCGGACCGCCTCCGGACTCAGACGATTCTTCCGGTTCGCCCGAACCCGGGGGATCCTCGGAACCGAACCGGACGTCCGGGTCCTCGAAAAGGTCCGGTCCCGCCGTCTGCCGCGCGCCCTGCCCGAGGACGGGCTTCTTCGGTCGCTCGAGGGGCTTGCGGCCACGGGCGTCGCACCGCGTGATCGAGCGATCCTCGAGCTGCTCTACGGATCCGGTTTGCGGGTGTCCGAAGCGGCCGCACTCCGACTCCGCGACCTGGATGCGTACACGAGGTCGGTCCGGGTTCAGGGCAAGGGGGGCCGCGAGCGAATCGTCCCCATCACGGAGTCCGCTCTGGAGGCGCTGGAGGAATCGTTTCGCGAGCGCGGGGTCACGGCGGGCGATGGACCCCACGGGCGCTTGCCCGTGTTCGTGAACCGGAGGGGTGCGTCGCTCGGCGTCCGGCAGATGAGACGTGTCGTGAGCGCCCATCTCCCTCGGAGCGGCGAGCGCGGAGGGTCGTCACCGCACGCACTGCGGCACAGCTTTGCCACACACCTGCTGGACCACGGAGCGGACCTGCGCGCGGTGCAGGAGCTGCTCGGTCACGCGCAGCTCGCGACGACCGCGATCTACACGCATGTGACGAAGTCGCGGCTACGGAAGGCATACGATCGAGCCCACCCGCGGGCGGGCGAAGTGAAGGAGAAGCAGTGAGTGAGATGTTTCGAGCCACGACCATCCTCGGAGTCCGCTCCGGAGATCGCTTCGCGATCGGGGGCGACGGCCAGGTCACGGTCGGTGATGCCGTCATGAAGAACAGCGCCGTGAAGGTGAGAAAGCTGGAGGAGAGCGGAATCCTCTGTGGCTTCGCCGGTTCTGCCGCCGATGCCTTCGCGCTGTTCGATCGTTTCGAGAAGCGTCTCGCCGAGTTCAGCGGCCGCCTGCCGCGCGCCGCCGTCGAGCTGGCGAAAGACTGGCGGACGGACCGGGTGCTGCGTCGCCTGGAGGCCATGCTGGCCCTCATGGACAAGGAGCACTCGCTCGTCGTGTCGGGAAACGGCGACGTGCTCGAGCCCGATGACGGAATCTGCTCGATCGGGTCCGGCGGCAACTACGCCCGCTCGGCCGCCCGAGCGTTTCTCGCCGCCGGCTGGACAGATCCATCCGAGATCGTGCGCGAATCGCTTTCCATCGCCGCCGACGTCTGCATCTACACGAACCACAACATCGAGGTACTGGAAGCGTGAGCCACGAAGGGCACTCTCTGACGCCACGGCAGATCGTCCGCGAGCTCGATCGTTACATCATCGGTCAGGGTGCGGCCAAGCGCGCGGTCGCCATCGCACTGCGCAACCGCTGGCGGCGCCAACAGGTGGACGGCGACCTCCGGGGCGAGATCAGCCCCTCCAACATCATTCTTGTCGGACCGACCGGGGTGGGGAAGACCGAGATCTCCCGCCGGCTCGCGCGCCTCGCGGGCGCTCCGTTCGTGAAGGTGGAGGCTTCGAAGTTCACGGAAGTCGGCTACGTCGGCCGTGACGTCGAGTCGATGGTGCGCGACCTGATGGAAGTCGCCATCGACCTCGTGAAGGAGGAGTTTCGCCGCATCCACGAGGCGAAGGCCAAGGAGCGTGCGTCGGAGCGTCTGCTCGACATCTTGTTTCCGCCTCAAACGCGCCGGCCCGGGGCCGAGCCGCCCACCGAGGCGGAGCGAGAGGAAGAGGTGCGCCGGGAGGCGAATCGCGACAAGCTCCGCGTCCGGCTCCGTGACGGCGATCTCGACGAGCGGGAAGTCGAGGTCGAGGTGACGAGCGGTCGCACCGGCACGATCGACATCTTCACGCCCCAGGGCATGGAGCAGATGGGGCTCAACCTCCAGGAGATGCTCGGCGGGAATCGCAAGACCCGCCGCCAGGTCACGGTCAAGGAAGCCCGGAGCATCCTGGAAGAGGAAGAGATGGAGAACCTCCTCGACCGGGAGAAGATCGTGACGGAAGCTCGCGAGCGAGCGGAGTCGTCCGGAATCATCTTCATCGACGAGATCGACAAGATCGTTGCCGCACCGTCGAAGCAGGGTCCGGACGTTTCTCGCGAGGGAGTCCAACGCGATCTCCTTCCTATCGTCGAAGGTTCGTCGGTCGGAACGAAGCACGGCGTCGTCAAGACGGACCACATCCTGTTCGTCGCCTCCGGCGCGTTCCACGGGACGAGCCCCACCGATCTCATTCCCGAGCTTCAGGGACGCTTCCCGATCCGGGTCGAGCTTTCGTCGCTGTCCGCCGACGACTTCGTTCGAATCCTCCGAGAGCCGGAAAACGCGCTTCTGAAGCAGTATCAGGCCATGATGAAGTCGGACGGCGTCCGACTCGAATTCACGGAGGACGCGGTGCTCGAGATCGCCGACGTGGCGTCGCAGGTGAACGGATCGGGGCAGGACATCGGGGCCCGTCGCCTGCAGACCGTGCTGGCGACGCTCCTGGAGTCATGGCTCTTCGACATTCCCGACGGCTTCGCCGGCTCCTCGCTCGAGGTCGACGCCGATCTCGTTCGCGAGAGACTGCAGGACGTGCTCCGCGACGAGGACGTTCGCCAGTACATCCTGTGAGCCCGTTCAGCCCGCGGCCCATCGCCACCGCCGTGCTTCTCACCGCGGGAGTCGCCGCCTGCGCGAACATGGGACCTCCGCCCGGAGGCGACGTGGACCGGGACCCCCTGGTCATCGTGGCTTCGATCCCGTCGTCCGAGGCGGCCGGAGTGCGGTCGGACTCGCCGGTCACGATCGGGTTCGGTGAGCGGCCCGATCGCCGGAGCGTGATGCGCGCACTGACGGTGTTTCCGCCACCGGGTTTCCGCGAGACGGTATGGACCGACACGTCGGTCACGCTCGTGCCGGAGAGTGGGTGGGCGCTCGGCCGGAACACGATCGTGCGCGTCGCTCGGAGCGCGACGGACCGTCGAGGAAACGCGATGACGGAGCCGTTCCAGCTTCGTTTCACGACCAAGGCCGTCCCCGACTCGGGCGTGGTCACGGGCCGGGTCTGGTCGGGGCAGGAGTTCGGGTCTTCGCACGTCGTCGTGGTGGCCGCGTACCCGGCCGACGCCCAGGCCACCGAAGCTCCGGAGGAGGCATGGCCGGCCGCGATCGACGAGAATCTGTCGGAGGGCAAGTTTCGACTCACGGGCCTGGACACGGAAGTCCAATGGCAGGTGATCGGGATCGCGGATCGCGACGGTGACGTGCGCTCGTCGTCGTCGGGCGAAGTGTGGAGTGCCGCGCCCGACATGGTCGTGTTCCGCGACACGAGAGAGGTGACGGTCTCCGATTTCCTCATCGGGACACTCGATTCGCTCGGCGCGTTGGCGGGAGACGTCGTGGCCGACTCCGGAGACGTCGCTGTCGTCGTCGCGGAGCGCGACGACGACTTTCGAGAGGCCGAAGTGCTTCCGTCTGGCGGGAGTTTCGAGCTCACGGTGCCGACCGGGTTCGACTACCGGGTCGGCGCATTCCTGGACCTGGACGGCGACTCGCTCCTCGGGGGCGAAGAGCCATACGTGGAGCTCGACGAGCCTGCGGGGCTCTCGCTCACCGCGCGTCGCGACGGGATTTCGTTCGATCTCACGGGGCTCGGGGCCGATAACGACGCGACCCCCGATTCCGCGGCGGCCGCCGAGGAAGATCAGGAGGCGGAGGACCCATGACGGTTCGCTTCGTCAAGATGTCCGGGGCGGGAAACGACCTCGTGCTCGTCGATCACCGCGAAGGGTTCCTGCACGGCCGCGAGGAGGCGTTCGCCCGAGTCGCGTGCGATCGACGGCGAGGAATCGGGGCGGATGGCGTCGTGCTTCTGGAGCCCGACGACGAACGGGACTTCACCGTCCGTTTCTTCAATCCCGACGGGGGTGAGTACGAGTTGTGCGGCAACGGGGCCCGCTGCATTCCGCACTTTGCCCGAGAGCTCGGGATTTCCGGGCCCGAGTACCACTTTCGTTCGCAGGCGGGGCAGCACGTCGCGCGTGCGATCGATGATCACACCGCGTGGGTCGAGTTGAACCCGGTCCGCCACGTGCGCCTCGACATACCGGTCGATCTCGATGGGAAGCCGGCCCAGATGGATTGGGGCGACATCGGCGTCCCGCACGGCGCGTACTGGACCTCCGACGTGGCCATGGTCCCCGTGATGAAGTGGGGAGCTCACCTGCGCCGGCATCCCGCGTTCGGGGCCGAAGGTACCAACGTCAGCTTCGTCGAGGCGGTAGGGCCCAGCCGGTTGCGCATCCGCACGTTCGAGCGCGGCGTGGAGGGGGAGACCTTCGCGTGCGGGAGCGGTTCCGCGGTCGTCGCCACGATCGCCCGGGCCAAGGGCCTCGTCGGAGATCGGGTGGACCTGGAGGTTCGGAGCGGGGACGTCCTCACCGTTCACCTCCCCGCCGACGCATCCGACGGACCTCGCCTCGCCGGGCCCGTGACCCGCTCGTTCGCCGGCGAACTGGAGCTCGAGGCCTTCCTTGACCCGGGCCCTCCGGTCCGGTAAGAGCTTGCAATGAAAAAACTTTGACACGCTCACGAGGCCTCTGCTAGGGTCCGTCGGTTCACGATTCCCGGACTCGGGAAGCGGCTCCGGGCCGGCGCTCCGGGGGGTCTGAGTGCCGCCCGAGAAGGGATTCCTGATGACAAAAGCCGACCTCGTGGATCGCATCACCGGAGCCACCGGTCTCACGAAACGGGACGTGGCGGTCGTCGTGGACCGGTTCATCGACGCCGTCGGGCGCGCGCTGGCCACCGGGAACCACATCGAGATCCGGGGCTTCGGGAGCTTCAAGATCAAGTCGCGACGAGCCCGGATCGCTCGGAACCCTCGCACCGGCGCGACGGTCCGGGTTCCGGAGAAGATCGTCCCTTATTTCAAGGTTTCCAAGGAGCTCAAGAAGGTAATCGAGGACGCCAATCCGGTGATCGAGGATCGTGATGCGCCCATCTCCCCATCCGACGCCCAGATCTCGGCCCCCGACGCGTCCTAGCTTCCCTTCAGATAACCGGGTCAAGGAGCCTGCCTGCCATGCCGAGTGGTAAGAAGAGAAAGCGTGCGAAGATCGCCACGCACAAACGCAAGAAGAGGCTGCGGAAGGATCGGCACAAGAAGAAGAAGAAATAGCCGACGGGGGAACCGATGGCGGATTCAGGGACCAATCGCAGGAAGGACGTCAGGACCAGCGCGCGGGTTCCGATCGAGCTGGCCGGCCAAGGCGAGACTCTCTCCGTTTCTTCTCTGAATATCGGGGCCGGGGGCGTCTACGTGGAGGTTCCCCGGTTCATCGAGCCGCTGACCAAGCTCCATCTCTCCATGATGATTCCCGGCCCGACCCCCGACGAGGAAGCCTCCCCAGTGGAGACGGAGGCAATCGTCGTGCGGGTCCTGCCCGAGCGACCTGACCCCGGCGTCGACCGCTACGAGGTGGCGTGCGCGTTCCTCGACCTGTCCGAAGATAACCGCGACGTCGTCAACCGCTACATCCTGACGCACCGTACCGTCGCCACCTAGGCGTCTTCAACCACCACCTCCCTCGTGCCGATCTCTCGGAGACGGTGTGAGGGAGGCGTTTGTTTGGCTGAATCCTTCGAACAGCTACGCCTGGAGTTCCTCGCCGAGACCGAGGACACCCTGGAGGCGCTGCAGCACGATCTGAACCGGCTTGGCCAAGCCGTCGGCCGAGGTGCGCCCGAGGCCCAGATCGTCGACCGCGTGTTCCGCGCGACCCACTCGCTCAAGGGCGTCGCGGGCATGTTCGGTCTGGACGACATGTCCGCCGTCTCCCACGCGATGGAGAGCGTGTTCGAGCAGCTCCGGGAGGGCCGCCTCCCGTTCGACGACGCCGCGCTCGACCTCCTTTACCGGGGCAACGAATCTCTGCACTCGCTGCTAGCGCACGCATCCGGGCGTACCTCCGGTGACCCGCACACCGCGGCCGAGACTGTCATCCGCGAGGTCGAACGACACCTGGAGGAACACGCGCCCACCTCGGATAGCACCGCGGACGACGATCCGCTGGCCGCGACGCTCCCGCAGCTGGGAGAAGCGGAGCGCGACGCCGTGCGCGCCGCGTACGAAGCCGAAAAGACGATCGCCGTCGTGGAGGCGATCTTCCCGGCCACCGGCTACGAAGAACCGTTCCGCAATCTTCTCGAGGGCATTCGCACGTGGGGCACCGTTCACGGCAGCGCGCCGAGTGACCCGAGCGAAGAGACCGAGACCATTCGCGTGCGCGTCGTGGTGAGCGGGTCCGAGGAACTGTTCGGACTCATGCGCGCCGTCGGGCCCCTGGGAGCGGAGGTGCTCTCGTGTGATCCTCGCGCGACGCT
>JALGZO010000355.1 GCA_025774865.1 bacterium
GGCCCCCGCCCTTCTCACGCTGTGGGCGAACTGGTGCGCACCGTGTCGCGTGGAGTTGACCGAGCTTTCCGAACACCGCGACGACTGGCGCCGGCACGGGCTCGCGATCGTGCCGCTTTGCGTCGACGACGCCGAAGCGCTGGCCAAAGCGCGCACCGCACTGCGGCGGTTGGACCTGGAGGACGACGCGCGCGTCGCGCGTCCGGTGAACCTCGAGGTTCTGGAGACGATTCAGAGGACGCTCGTGTCTCGGCGGCGCCCTCTCGCGCTCCCGACGAGCTTTCTTCTGGACGCCGAGGGCCGGGTCGCCGTGATCTATCGTGGCGGCGTGTCGGCGAGCACGCTGCTCGCGGATCTCTCTCTGTTGCCGCTCCGCGGTCACGAGCTTCGCGATCGGGCGACGCCTTTCCCCGGAACGTGGTACAGCGCTCCGAAGAGTCCACCGGTCGAGGCCCTGGCGCGGAGCGCTCTGATCTTCGGCCGCCCCGAGATCGCCACTGCGTTCCTGCGCGACGAGCTTCGCGGCGACCCCGCGAACGCGAGCGTCCACATGATGCTCGGAGTGATCCATTCTTCGGTCGGTGACGATGAGACCGCGATCTCCCACTTTCGGGAGTCCGCCCGATTGGACGGTGAGTCCGTGAAGGTCCGCCTCAACCTCGCCGAGGCACTCCGCCGAGCGGGGCGCTTCGAGGAGTCGATCGAGATCTACCGTGAGGTCATGCGACTCGACCCCAGCTACCCGGAGGCTCGTCGCGGCGAGCTGCTCGCGTTGGTCCGGCTCGAGCGGTGGCAGGACGCGGCCCGGAGCCTGGAGCACGCGCTGGCGACATCGCCCGACGACGGGGAGCTCATGAACCTGCACGCACGATTCCTCGCGGCGTGTCCGGTGCCGGAGCTGCGGGACGGGGCGCGTGCGCTCGAGCTGACGGAAGCGTCCCTGTCGCGCGGCCGCTCCTTCGAGAAGGCTCAGACCCTCGCCATGGTCTGCGCCGAGCTCGACCGGTTCGAAGAGGCGGTTCAGGTCCAGGAGACCGCCCTTTCGCTCGCCCGGCGCAGTGAGTCGGGGGCGACGATACGCAAGCTCGAGGAGGATCTCGCGCGCTACCGGAGCGGTCAGCCCTGCCGCGTGCCGTGGCCGGACGACCAGCTTCAGCCTCCCTCATTGACGTTGGAATCGGCTACTCTCGTCGAGTGATGAGACACCGCACTCGCGTTTCTTCCCGCCTCCACCTCGGCGTGGCGCTCACCCTCGCTCTCGCCCTGGGGTCGGGAGGGTGCGGCGACGACCGCCCGAACGTCACCGCGCACGACAAGATGATCCGGCTCCTCGACGAGATCCAGAGTCGCACGAACACGGAGAACCGCTTTCTCGGAGACGAGACCGGAAAGCGCGCCGAGCAACAGCTGGCGCAGCTCGCCGCGGCCGATCCCGTGCAGCGCGCCAATCTCCACTACATCGCCGGTGTCTTCGATCTCCGGCAGGGGCGAATTCGGGAAGGCATCTCACACTTCATCCAGGCGATCGGGTCGCTCCCCAAGCAGCTGCAGGAGGGACCGGCCATGACCGAGCTCCTGTTCGAGATCGGTGTCGCCTACCTACGGCTCGGCGAGACCGAAAACTGCTGCGCCCGACACACGGCGGAGAGCTGCATTCTGCCGATCCGGGAGGGTGCCATCCACGTCCGCACGGAAGGATCGTCGAAAGCGATGGAGTACTTCATGGAGGTGCTTCGACGTGAGGGAGGGGCCCGGAACACCGATACGATGATGGCGGCCCGCTGGCTGCTGAACCTCGCCGCGATGACGATCGATCGATATCCGGCTCAGGTACCCCCGGAATTCCTCATCGACGCGTCGGTCTTCGAATCGGAGAGCGATTTCCCGCGCTTCGAAAACGTCGCGCCGAAGCTCCGCCTCGATACTTTCAACCTGTCGGGGGGCGCGATCGTCGACGATTTCGATGGCGACGATTACCTCGACATCGTCACGAGCACCTGCGACACGTCGGGGCCCACGAAGTTCTTCCGCAGCAACCGCGACGGCACCTTCGCAGATCGGTCCGAGGCGGCCGGGCTCGGCGGGCTCCGGGGCGGACTCAATCTCGTTCAGGCCGACTACGACAACGACGGCGACACCGACTTCCTGGTCCTGCGTGGAGGATGGTACGGGAAGGCCGGGCGCCACCCGAACTCTCTCGTTCGAAACGACGGCGGAACGTTCACGGAC
>JALGZO010000356.1 GCA_025774865.1 bacterium
AACCGTCGCGCGATGAGCTCCTCGACGCGCTCGCGATCCGGGATCGACAAGGCGAACAGGAGCTGGCGCTGCGCGAACACGTACGCCGCGTAGCGCGCGTGGGGGTCGGGAGCGAGCGAGCCGGCGAGGAAGCCGAAGAAGTTCGCCTCCCTTTCCGGACCGACCCCACGCTGGTGTGACTTCTCGTGGGCGACGACCTGCGGATAGGATACCGCGGGCACTCCCGCGTTGACGTTCGCCTCCCCGGTGAAGGGAAAGAAGAAACCGGACAGCCCGAGACGATCGAGGATCGGACTCGACAGGAGACGCTTGGTGGGCCCGAAACGTGCCGCCACGGGGCCCTGGAGATGCCAGGCAGCGGCCGCGCGACGCCAGCCCTCCTCGATGGATGCGTCGAGCGCGGCCAGGTCTCCGAGCGCCGTCGGCTCGCCCGCGTCGTCGACCCCGTGGAGTTCCCGGTAAGCGTCGTTCGCGGCGTCGACCATCTCCGCGGCGAGGCCGGCGACGACCTCCACACCCACGTCTTCGGCCGCCGGCCACGCCAGACGAACCTCCGCTCGGGGCCGTGCGTACTGGAAGCCCCAGAGCACGTAGAGCAAGACGACCACGACGCCGAGGTCCTGACCGAGTCGCAACGCACCGGCGGCGGCGACGCGCCGCCAGGGCTGGTCTCCCCGCGACGTCACCACGATCCCGCGCGTGGCCGCGACGATTTGGCGCGCGAAGAAAGCCGCGATCAGGAGCTCGGCCACGGAGAGCGGGACGACTCCGGTGACCCGTGACAGGCCCCAGGCGACGGCGGGTGCAATCCGCTGTCCGTACGTGGCCTCGGCGAGAGCGGGAAACCGGGAGAGAAGGAGAGAAAGGAGGAATGCGAGCACGCCGGCTCCGGCCCAGGCGAGGCGGCGCTTCGCATGGAGAGGGGGCACGGACTCCATCCGGCGGCTCAGTCGAGGACCGTGTCGTCGGCGACGAGACGGGGCTCGCCCTGATGCGCCACCGTGACGTCGCCGCGACAAACGACCCCGGACCCGAAGTGCACGTCCCCGCGTACGGTCAAGCGCCGGCAATCCACGAGCGACGGCGCCCCGTGCGGGAAGCGTTTTCGCAACTGGTCGACGCGTTTGTAGTAGCGTGGGTCGAGGTCCGTGACGCGGTCCTCGGCGGACACGCCGCTCGAAGCCGCCACGACGCGCCAGTCAGCCGTCGTCACGTATGCGTCGGACCAGACGTTGAGAAGATCATTCGTGGTCTTGACCGGGAGGAAGCGGTCGCGCGGCACACGGATGGCGCCGGCGCCGTCGAACACGGAGATCGCGGCGCCCATCGCGGTCTCGAGCTGGATCACGCGCGGCGATCGTTCGTCGGCCGGATCGAGCGGCTTCTCGTTGCGGATCATGGGCAGACCGAGAACACCGTCTCGCTCGCGGAGGAGATCGTCGAGGCGCTTCAGGTTCACCCACAGCGTGTTCGAGTTGAAGTACTTGAACTGCCGGATGTCCTGGAAGGAATCGATCTCGTCCGGCGGGCACTGCGCCACCTCGCGCAGAACGAGGCCCCCGTTCTTCCGACGCGCGAGGTGGCCACCCTTCTTGTCCGCTTCCGTTCGGTCAGCGGCCTCCATCAGGAACGGTAGCTCCTCCGCGACGAACCACCCGAGGATCCGTACGTCCAGGACGGCCCCGAGATTGTCGACGTTCGAGACGAACGCATACTCGTATCCGCGCTCCAGCAGCGCGGCCAGTGCGCCCGAGCTGACGAGCGCGGTGTAGATGTCGCCGTGCCCGGGCGGGCACCACTCGTGTGAAGGCTCCGCTGGCCACTCGGCGGGCGAGAGGTCCTTCGCGAGGATCTTCGGAACCTTGTGCTGCAGGAAGTCGGCCGGCAGGTCGCTCGAGAGCTCGGGAAATTCCGCGAGCGCAGCGAGCGACTTATCACGTGTATGGAAACTGTTCATGAGGAGCAGCGGAGTCCGACAATCGTGTTCCCGCCGCAAGTGCAGGATCTGCTTCGCCGTGATCTCGAGGAACGACAACCCGTCCTTGATGGGGAGGAGGCTCTTCGCCCCCGTCATTCCCATGCTCGTTCCGAGGCCACCGTTCAGCTTGATCACGACGGTCCGGGGCAGCGCGGCCCTGCCGGCGTCAGCGGTGCCGGAGAGGTCGTCGGAGTCAGGGAGGGAGTCGAGGGGCCCTGTGTCCGTCCGGCTCAGGACCCCCGTCTCAC
>JALGZO010000357.1 GCA_025774865.1 bacterium
CGGCTTCGTCATGGTGTCGGTTCCCGACATCCAGCTCACCCCGACGAACCCCGACCTCCTGAAGGAGATCGAGAGCGGTACGGATGGCGAGTTCAACACGAACGATCCGGACGGTAGCGAGGGCAACGGCCGGCTCGACCCCGGTGAGCGGCTGAACCTCGATCTCCTGAGCCAGTACGCCGACGTCGTCACCGATCGCCAGCTCGGCGTGTACCTCTCCTACGGTCGGACGCAGGTCTTCCACCCCGACCTCTCGGTCGGCGGCTCCGCAAAATACGTCCGGAAGTCGGTGCAGGAATTCTCGGCGTGGGGCCTGGGGCTCGACCTCGCGGCGCTCTATCAGATCCGCCCGGAGTGGGCGGTGGCCATGAATCTCCAGGACATCACGACCACGTTCCTCGACTGGAGCTTCCCGGCCGACTACACCGGAGGCCGGGATGTTGCGGTGAGCGGCGGGCGCGAGTACATCACTCCGACCGTGAAGATCGGAACTGCATGGAAGCAGCCGATCGAACGCATTTCGGGTTCGATCACCGTGGCCCTCGATCTCGACGTCCGATTCGAGGACGAGGAGGGCGCGTCGTTCAAGCTCGGGTCCGCCCCGGCCGACGTCCGCGCGGGCATCGAGTACTGGTACCGGGACACGCTGGCGTTCCGGGTGGGCAGCGAGCGGCTCGGCGGCGACAGCGACCCCTTCACGGCCGGCGCCGGGATTCGCGTCAAGCGCTTCTCCTTCGAGCGGCGGGGTGCTGTTCTAGGGACAGGCCACGGCTCCTCCTCCGCCGCTATTGACCCCCCTACGACCCCCTCCTAGTATCTTGCAGGCTCGCGAGTTGCGGGCCGAATCGCCGGGGGCCGAGGTTTGAAGCGGGTCGCGTTCTGCACCTTCGGGTGCCGCCTCAACCAGTACGACACGGAGACGATGCGGACCCTCCTCTCCGACGAGGGGGGCTGGCGCGCGGTCGCCTGGAACGAGGAGGCGGACGTCTATGTCGTGAACACGTGCAGCGTGACGGCGAAGGCGGACGCTCGAGCCCGGAACATGATCCGGCGGATCTACGGGGAGCGCCCCGGGGCCCGAATCGTGGCGACCGGGTGCTACGCCCAGCGCGCTCCGGAGGAGATCGCGGAGCTGCCGGGCGTCTCGCTCGTCCTCGGCGCGGCCGACCGCGAACGCGTGGTCGACGAGATCGACCAGGTCGTCCCCGGTGAGATCCGGATGTCCGTCTCGCCGATCGCGGAGGCGACCACGTTCCACGAAATCCCGATCACCGAGATGATGGACAGAAGCCGCGCCTTCGTGAAGATCCAGGAGGGCTGCAACGAGTCCTGCACGTTCTGCATCATTCCGCAGACTCGGGGACGTTCGCGAAGTCGGAGACCTGAGAAGGTCCTCGAACAGGTGAGAGGCCTCGTGGCGAGCGGCTACACCGAGATCGTCCTTACCGGAGTGCACGTCGGTGACTTCGGTCTCGACCTTCCGGAAGGGAGGCCGATGCTCACGGGTTTGATCAGAGACATCCTGCGGATTCCCGCCCTCGATCGTTTCCGTTTGAGCTCGATCGAGCCGTCCACCGTCACGAGCGAGCTGATCGATTTGATGGCGAACGAGGAGAAATTCGCCCGGCACTTCCACATCCCGATGCAGTCCGGCTCCGACCGGATCCTTCAGCGCATGGGTCGCCGCTACGACTCCGACGCGTTCGCGACCTTGCTGCACGAGATCGGCGAGAAGGTCCCGGGCTGCGCCATCGGTTCGGACGTGATCTGCGGCTTCCCCGGGGAGACCGACAAGGACTTCCAGATGACGTTCGATCGCCTCGTGGAGCTGCCGATCACGTACATCCATCCGTTCACGTACTCCGTGCGCCCGGGCTCCCGGGCCGAAGCGTTCGGCGACCAGGTCTCGGGAGACGTCCGGAAGCGCCGCACCCGCGCGCTCAAGCGACTTTCGCGGGACAAGAACCTCGCGTTCCGGCGGGTACTGGTCGGCGAGACGGTCCCGATCTTCGTCGAAGAGATGCGCGTCGCGGGCCGCCCCCACCTGGGCGGACTCACCGACAACTACGTACGGGTGGATCTGGGACCGGGCGAAGCGGCCCGGTCGCTCATCGAGGCCCGAATCACGGCGGTCACGGACGACGGGCTCGCGGGCATGCCGGTGGCGGCGTGAGCGCGCCGGTGGCATCGCGGCCGGGTAGCCTGGTCGCGCCCGCGATGGGTTCGGGCCCAGACGATCGGCCGACGTTCTACATCGAAACGTACGGTTGCCAGATGAACGAGTACGACTCGGAGTACATCGCGTCGCGCTTTCTGCAGGAGGGCTACGCTCCCGCCCCCGACCCCGAGTCGGCGGACGCGGTCATCTTCAACACTTGCTCGGTGCGGCAGGGAGCCGAGGATCGAGTGCGCGCACGGATCGAGGGGCTGTCCGGCCTGAAGCGCTCTCGCCGCGACATGACGATCGGGGTCGTGGGCTGCATGGCGCAGCGGCTCGGAGCGGATCTCGAGATCGGACGTGAAGGCCTCGTCGATCTCGTCGCCGGGACGGACACCTATCGGGATCTGCCGAGCCTCGTCAAAGAGCGGCGTGGGAATGGTCGCCGCGGCCGCCTCGTCCGGACGGAGATCGACAGCGACTACACGTACGCGATCGAGCACTACCCCGAGCCGCTCGAAGGTCCGGTCGCGTTCCTCACGATCATGCAGGGGTGCGACAAGGTCTGTACGTTCTGCATCGTGCCCTACACGCGGGGTCGCGAGCGCTCGAAGCCGTGGGCGGACGTCGTGGAGGAAGC
>JALGZO010000358.1 GCA_025774865.1 bacterium
GGAACGTGTGCGTGCCGTTGGTCACCGGGTAGGTCGCTTGCGTCCACGGCACGTTGCCCGACCACGCACCCTGCTGGATGTCGTCGATGTAGAAGCGCAGATAGTCGAAGTTCGCCTGCGAGGAGACGCGGTACCAGAAGGACACATCACCGAAATCCACGAGCGTCAGCGTGAGCTCCATGAACGAGACCTGACTGTGGCCGATCGCCCCGGATTTCGCTGCGTACGTTCCCTCGTAGGGATCCTCCGTGTCCACGGTCCACGGGGCTCCCCCGCCCATCTCCCACGGCCACACCCAGAAACCCCCGCTCTCGAAGTCCTCGTACACGAGCTCGGAGAGCAGGAAGTCCTGCGTCGTTCCGCCCGAGACGACGACCGAGCGGCGGTCGGCGCCCCACCCGTCCTTCCATGCGCGGAGAACGTACGTGGCCTGATCGGGAACCGAGATCGAATAGGTGCCGTTCGGCCCGGAGATCGCCTCCGGAAGTGGTGTGTCGAGGGCCGTGATCGTCGCCCCCTCGACGAGGCCGCCCTCGAAGTCGCGCACGACGCCGCTCACGAGAGCATGCGGCGCCGGCGACAGGAGTCGGTCGCCATCCAGCGTCCGGTTCGCGACGATGGTGATGTCGACCCGCTGAGTCAGGTAGCCGAACGCGCTGTAGAGGAGGGACCAGTCGCCGGCGGGTAGCGAAATGCGGTAGTGACCGGTGCTGTCGGCTGTCGCGGTCCGGGGATCGTCCAGCACGTCAATCTGTGCGCCCGGAATCTCCTCGCCGCTCAGGACGTCTCGCACGTCACCTTCGATCACGCCGTAGCCCTCCAGCACGGCGGTCACGGCGTCGTAGGCGTTGATGAAACCGTATCCGTACGTGTTGTCCTCGCCCGGCGTCCCGAGGTCGAAGGCGGTATCCATCAGGATCTGCTTGATCGTCTGAACGTCCAGGTCGGGGTTCGCGGCGCGCATCAGGCCCACCACCCCGGCGACGTGCGGGCCCGCCATGGAGGTTCCGCTCATGAACCGGTAGCCGCCGCCGGGCTCGGCCGACCAGATGTTCTTGCCGGGTGCCGTCACTTCCGGCTTGATCGCATGAAGGCCACCGCAGCCCGACGGTCCGCGGCTCGAGGAGCTCGCGATCGTGTACGGCGGCGAGTGCTGCGTCGACCCCACGGAGAACGCGTTGAACGGACTGTCGGCTCGATCGGCCGGGCTTCGGAGCGTCTCGGCTTCTGGCCCCTCGTTGCCGGCGGACCAAACGGTCACCACCCCGGCCGCCTCGCAGTTGTCGATCGCCACCCACCAGCGACTGTCGCAGTCGAAGTAACCCGCGAACCCCTCGTGAACGCCCCAGCTGTTCTCGACGACGTCCGGAACGTCGACGACGGTGAAGGGATTCCCGTCGGGGTCCGCGAACCACTGGAGGGAACCGAGCACGTCGCTGTCGAGCTCCTTCCCCGGACCCTGATTGATGGAGTTGTCCGCGATCCACCGAGCGCCAGGCGCCACTCCGATTTGATTTCCGGGCGCCGTGCCACAGATGGTGCCCATGACGTGCGTCCCGTGGCCGTTCCGGTCGACCGGCGTGGCGTCGCCGAACTCGATCCCGTCCCGCCAGCACTCGCTCCAGGGCGCGAAGTTCCCTCGCCACCGGGACGAGAGCGCCGGGTGAGTCCCGTCCACGCCCGTGTCCAGGTTGGCGACGAGCGCGCCGGTGCCGTCGATGCCGAGCTCGTTCCAAACGCGGTCGGCTTGAATGGCGATGACGCCAGGCGTGATGCCGCCTCGCGGGACCGCTCCACCGATCTCCGGATCGGGCCGTATCGGCTCGACCACGAGGTTCGGCTCGACGACGTCGACGTCGTCGAGCGCGGCGAGATCGCTCAGCGCATCCACCGTGGTCACGACGCTTATCGCGTTGACCAGCCAGTACGGCGTCACCGCGCGGATCACTCCCGCCTCGCGACGGAGCTCGAGCTCCGTGAGGAGCGACGGCTGCGTGCGCTCGGCGGTGTCCATGAGCGTCTCGACGATCCGGCGGTGACGCTCGACCAGCGGGGCCCTCGTCCCGCGGAGAACCTGGTCCAGCGTCGGGATGTCGGCCTGCTCGGACAGGACGACGAGCACCTTGATCTCGTCGTGGCCCTCCATGTCTCGGATCTGGCGCTGCAGGCCAGATGAGAGGCGACCCCCGTGGGCGATGGCTGCGAAGCCGCATGACAGAAC
>JALGZO010000359.1 GCA_025774865.1 bacterium
GCACCCACAGGTGCGTGCGCTTCACGACGAAGCCCCGCCCCAGGTCGTCGAGCGTGGCGAAGCTGATCGGGGTGTCCGCCGGGATCTCGATCTTGAACGAGCCGTCCGAATAGACGGGAGCGAAGCCTATCAGCGCGCGCTTCTCGAACTCGTTCGCCGAGAAGTCGCCTCGCTCGCCGCGTTGAGTCGGGCGCGCGGCGATCACTGCGATTTGGTCGATGGCATCGGTGCCGCGGACGGGCACTTCCTGCCCGTCTTGCGCGCCGTTCCGATTGAAGACGTCCTGCGCGAGGAAGATGCCCGTCGTCTGGCTGTGGTCCACCGTCGATTCGATGACCGGAGGACGAGCGCGCGGCGCGATCAGCTGGGCGTCGTACTCGTTGGTCGCGGGATCGTTGTAGAGGAACGTCAGGTCCTGGATAGAGAGGGTCGCGGGGTCCTCTGGAGTGCCTGCGCCTTCCTGCGCGAGGGTGAACGTGTACAGTGCGTAGTCGACGTCTTCCTCCGTCGCGGCCGGCAGCGTGTACGACGCGATGTAACGGTTCTCCCCGAGCGGGAACGGGTACTTGAACGCGCCGTAGGTCCATGGCGCGCCGTCGGTGTTCACGTTCGCGGTGAGTACGTCCCAGTGCAGGTTGCTGTCCGCGGCGGGCGGATCGGCCGGACCCTGCTCCGGCTTGATCAACGCGATCGGACCGGCGTCTTCGTTGATCATCGTCGATTCGATGGCAACGAGTCGTCCGTCGCCCGTCGGCTGCGCGTGGAAGAAGTTCCGGTTGTGCGGGCCGAAACTGTGGAACGTGCCGGTACCGTCCGGATTCATCGCGAACAGAGGAAAGCGGTTGAACGTTCCGAAGTGGTCCCAGCGCGTGTAGACGACGCGACCATCGGGCAGCAGCGCCGGATCGAAATCGTCGCTCTGGTTGAAGCTGATGCGCTCCATCGCGGAGCCGTCGTGGTTACACACGTAGAGGCGCTCGGCCGGCGAGTGGTTGTACTCGTCCATCTCGTCGTCACGGGAGCTCGTGAACAGGATCTTGCCGTCCGGCCGGTAGAGCGGGTCGAAGTCGTGCCCGCCCCCGGACGTTATCTGGCGGAGGTTTCCGCCATCGGCGTCGATCTCCCAGATGTTGCGATCGGACGCGCCGGGGGGGCGCATCGAGAAGAGGATCTTCGTGCCGTCGAAGGACACGCACGGATCGGAGACGCTCGCCCCGACGAAGTTCGTCAGAGGCGTCACGTTGCCGTCGGGCGCGATCGGGGAGATGCGGTAGAGATTGCCTTCCGCCCAGCTCCGATTGAGCGTTTCCTCGCCCGTGGTCTTCACGAACACGAGCGCCGCGGTGGTCTCTTCCGACACGATCAAGTCGTCGGGCGCGCTACTGCGACAGCCGGCGAGAAGGAGCACCACCCCGGTCCCCACGAACAGGCCTCGAAATCGTGGCCGCGAATCGCTGCTTTTCATGAACATCTCCTCGGGGGTGGTTGCTTGACGGCGACGGCTCATCGGTCGAGACCTCGATAGAAGGCGAGCGCGACGGTGGTCTCTGCATAGCGGTACGCGACGGTGCCGCCGCTTTCGCCGCGGCCGCCGAGAGCAGTGACGCTGCGCGCCTCGAGCCGGAGAGCGACGTCGTCGCGGACGTAGAGCTCCACGCCGCCACCGGCGGTGAGCGTGTTCTTCGTGACGGGATCGCTGTTCAGGGACTCGCCCGGGTAGACCAGGATCATCCCGTAGCCGAGCGATCCGTACGGCTGTATCCGCCAGGGCAACGGATACCGGACGATGGCGCTCAGCGTGTGCAGGAGCGCATGGACTGCCTCTCCGGGGTTGTGTCCGACCGCGGCTTCCCAGCCGAGCCGGTCGTTCGGGTTGTATGCGACTCGCAATACGTAGAGCCGTTCGCTTCCCAGTTGTCCGAAACCCGGGCTGAACGAGATTCGCGAGAGGAACGGTCGCGCCCCTGCGTCGAGCCGGAGCGGGTCCTTGGCGAGCTCGGGCACGAGGTATTCGCGCCCGTTGAAGACTGCCGAGGGCGACGTGTCGTCAGTCTCCGCGGGGGAATCCGCGAGCACGAGGCCCGGCAGGCACAGCAGCGCGAGCGCGAGGGCGCGGCGGCTCACCGGAATTCCCCCGCGAGGATCCAGTCGAGGATCGTCTGATAGCCGGCGTCGTCGGGGCTCGTGAACGGTTCCCAGCTGTGGGTCGCTCCGCCGGCGTCGGCGGCGAGAGGCTTTGTCAGGAGCGAGCTCATCTCCGGCGACCAGGGATCCACCTGAAGGCGGGCCTGCTCGAAGTCGAATGCCGCATCGAGCGCGGTCAGAGGTGACAGCTCGAAGGTCCCGCGGATTCCGCCCCCGTGACACTCGACCGCGTGGCAGCCGGCGTCGACCAGCACCGGAGCGACGCGCGTCTGGAACTGCGCGTAGTCCAGATGGTAGTCCTCCCCGCCCCCGGCCGGCGTCGGGGCCGTGCCGGGGTCGGCGCATCCGCCAGCCCCTCCGGCGAGGGCGACGAGAACCGCTGTTTCAATCCTGAGCATTCTCAACTCGGCGTGAAGGCGTGGGGTTCGTGTGGAAGACCGGAGTCCAGCAAGGGACGGGCCAGCAAAACCGATGGCGTCGGTGCCGCAGGATTGGCGGCGGTTCACCGAGTTTCGCAGTCGCGCGCAGCGAGCCGAGCCGGCAACTGTGCAAAGCCAAAGGAGGCTGGGCAGATTGCGAACATCTCGAGGCCGACGATTGCCGGCGATTCGTCATGACTTGCGCCCGTCCCACAAGAACTGCTAAAGCCGGTCGTGAATCAGGACGATTTGCAAGCGATCGACAGGAATCACGACGACCACGCGTCTCGGCGAGGATCGGTGGTTTCCGTACGTGGGAGGAGGGATCAGCAGATGCGATTCGTGGATTGGAAGTTCAGAAGGCTCGCGTTCCTCGTCGTGCTGCCGGTCGCGCTGTTCAGCGGCTGCGGCGACGACCAGACCAGCAACGATCCGGTGCAGCCCGTCTCGGAGCAGACGGCCGTGGAGGCCGCGGTAGCCACGACCGAGTTCATCGACACCTTCATCAACTCGATCGCAACCGTTATCACCGGAGACCTGACGGGCGGTCTCGCGACGCTGCGTCTGCCGTCCTCGATGGTAGGCGACATCTCGAGGGACGATGTCTGTCTGAGTCAGGCGGCGACCTGCGAGCAAAGCTGGGACGGCACGAATCATACGGCGACGTGCAGCTCGACCAGTCAGGATTGCTCGGTCACGGCTCTCGTGCTCGTCCAGTTCCTAGATCAGCTCGGTCAGTCGCAGGCGGAGCCGGACCAGTCGACCGAGGAGTTCACGTACAACGTCGACATGACCATCGACTTCGTGGTCACGGAAGCGCCCCCGGGTCGTGCCGCCGACTTCATCGACTACTACTTCGACTTCAACAACGACATGTCGGTACGGGACATCCCGCAACAGGTGTATCAGGCGCAGGGCACCGGATCGATGGATCTTCGAATCTCCGGAGAGCTGGATGGGCAGACGTTCGACGAGGCGGCCGGCATTTCCTGGTCGTACGACCTCGACGTACCGGCGAAGGGCGGATGCTCGACGGGAACGGTCCAGATCTCCGTGGGCCAGTACACCGCCGTCGCGACCTACGGTTCGACTGGTCAATACACCGTGGTGGTGTTCCTCGACGGCCAGGAGGTTCATCAGGAGCAAGGAACCTCCAGCTGCATGTTGGGCTAGGGTCAGCTGTCCGGAAGAGCGGGCCGGGGTCTCCCCCGGCCCCTCAGTCGGAGATCGTGTTGCGCCCGGCGTTCTTGGCCGCGTAGACGGCCTGGTCGGCCCGAGCGATGAGCGTGGTGGGGGTCTCGCCGTCCTCGGGGTAGGTGGCAACCCCCAGGCTCAACGTGACGCAGCCGAGCGGCTGCGTCTCGCGCCCTTCGAAGGGATACCCCGCCACGGCGATCCGGATCGAGTCCGCGAGCTCGAGACCATCCTCCTTGGAGAAGCGGGGAAGAAGCGCGACGAGTTCCTCACCGCCGTAGCGGGCCACGATTCCTCGGTCACCCACCTTCTCGGTGGTCAGTTTCGCGATCGCCTTCAGAACGCGGTCGCCGGCGAGGTGGCCGTGCGTATCGTTGAACTGCTTGAAGTGGTCCACGTCCATGAACACGACCGAGACCGGCGTGTGATCCTTCTCGGCGACGTTCAGCACGCGAATCAGAGCGTCACGAAAGCTCCGATGGTTGTAGAGCCCCGTGAGCCCGTCTCGATTCGCGGACTCCTTCAAGTTGTCGGCCAGACGGACGAGGGCGGTGTTCGCTTCGTTGAGGTCTGACGCCTTGGCCCTCAGTTGCTCCGTCAGTCGTCGGTTCTCTTCGACCAGGGCGGCCTTGTCGGCGGCCCGGTTGACCACCGACGTGATCACGGCGAGCTCGTCGAACGGCTTGCGCATGAAATCGTAGGCGCCGGACCGCAGCGCCCCCATGGTCGCCTCGATCGTCGCATGGCTCGTCATGATGACGACGACAGTGTCGGAGTCGAGGGCCTTGACTGCGTCGAGAAGCTCGAGCCCGGACATCTTTCCCATCACGATGTCGGTCACGACGACCGGATGCGGTCGGTCCCGAAACACGGCGAGGGCGCGCTCGCCGCTTTCGACCGCCGTGACCTCGTAGCCCTCCTCCCGGAGGACCTCGCTGATCACGAGGCGGAGCGTCTCTTCGTCCTCGGCCAGGAGCACGGGCGGACGGCTCTTCTTCGGCTCGGACCGCGCCGACTCGCGGGGCCTCTCGATGGGATTCTCGGGTCGCATCTCTCCCCGCTCTCGGTCCGAGGCCCTGGGGGCCGGTTCGTCCTCCTTTCGTGTTTTCGTGCCCCGAGGAGCTGATCTTGAGCCGAAGCGTTCGGGCCAGGTGTGGCGCGTCGGGCCCGATCACGGTATACAGACCCCTCAGACGGCTCGTGCGAACGGTTGGGGGGCCTCATGCTTCGTCGGCGATGGACTCGATGGCAGATCGGTCTGCCGCTTCTGGCCGGGATCGCGGTCGTGGCCGCCGCCGTCGGTGATCCCGGCGAGGAGTCGGAGACGGGATCCGGGCTGGCCCCGAGCTGGGAGGAGCTCGCCAACTTCACGTTCGAAGGCGTCTACCCGCGGCCGGTTCGCCTGACCGACGGCCGCTGGGAGGGGGACCCCTTCGTGCCGGACGGAGCGTCGCGCCCGTCGCTCGAGATCGCCGACCCGGTTCTGGTCACGGGTGACCTCGACGGAGACGGCTCGGACGAGGCCGTCGTCCTTCTCATGCAGGCCTCGGGGGGGAGCGGGCTCTTCCATCACCTGGCCGTTGTCAGCCGGGAGGGCGGCGCCCTGGTGCAGCGGGGAGCCGCCCCGCTCGGGGACCGCGTCCAGATCCGGGCCGCTCGGGTGGACGGCGAGCGGGTCATCCTGGAAATCGTCCAGGCTGGCCCCGAGGACGCGATGTGTCGCCCGACGGAGAGGGCCGAGCTCGTCTGGGAGCTGTTGGATCGGGGGCTCACCCAGATCTCCAGCCGGTTGACCGGGACGCTGTCGATCGCGGATCTCGAAGGGGTCGAGTGGGTGTTGGAGCGCTTCTCCCGGCAGGAGCCGGCCCCGGGAGACCCCGAGGCGACTCTCGTGGTCGAGGGGGATCGGATTGCGGGCTCGAGCTTCTGCAACCACTACATCGGCACCGTGACCGGGGCCGCGCCGGGCGAGATCGAGATCGGCCCGCTCGCCGCAACGCGCATGAGCTGCCCCGAGCCGGCGGCGAGCCTGGAGATTCGCTTTTGGCAGTCACTCGGGGCGGCCCACAGGTTCGCCTTCTTGAACGGGAAGCTGGCCCTTTCGATTCGGCGGGACGGTTCCCTGGAGACGCTGATGTTCACGCCCCGCGCCCCGGCCGTAGGCGGCGCTCAGCGGTAGCGGCTCTTCACGCGTGTCCAGGACTCCGCTTGCACCGAGAAGAGCTCGCATCCGACGTCGATCGCGCCGACGAGTCCACAGCCGCTCTGGGCCGCGGCGCACGGCGAGTCGGACCGAATCGAGAGATCGGGTTCGTCCAGGTCGCAGAACAGCGGGTCGTCCGCGAAGTTGCCGTTCTGATCCGCCCAGCTGGCCAGACAGTCGACCCAGTCGCCGGCGAGATTGCCCCAGACGTCGGTGCAGGCGACGCTGATCGTCGCCCCCTCTCCGCAGCCGACCGGGCCCCCGTTGGCACCGAAGGCGAAGATGCATGTCGTCACGTCCGCGGTGGCCGCGGACACGTCCCTCTCCAGGAAGAGGTGGTCCCCGACGTCGGCCGACGAATTCCGCAAGAACGTCGTGCGAGTGAGCATGACGCTGCCACCCCCGACGTAGATGGCGCCGCCTCGCGCCGTCGAATCGGCGGATCCGGTCGTGCGGTTTCCGTCGAAGATGCTTCGCTGGATGTCGGCTCGCGCGCCCGCTCCGACCGTGACCGCTCCCCCCTCGTCGCTCGTGACGTTGTTGCGGAACGTGCACCCCTGAATGAGAACCGATGAGCTGCCGGTCACCGTCACGGCCCCGCCCGAGCGCCGGCCGTCGTTGGCGAGGAGCCGGCAACCGAAGAGCCCGGCGACCGAGTTCTCCGCTCCGAAGGCCCCGGAAGAGCTATCGGCGGTGTTGCTCTCGAACAGACAGGTCTCGTAGACGGCAAACGGTGCGCCACCCAGGAACACCGCGCCGTGCCGCGATGCGTGATTGCCGACGAACGTGCAGTCGATGAGGTGGGTCTCCGCGCTGCTGCCGTGAAATGCCCCGCCCCATCCCCCGGCGACGTTGGATTCGAATCGGCACGCATCCAGCGTGAGCAGCGAGTTCTCCGCGTAGACGCCGCCGCCGTGCCCGCCCCCTTCGACCTGGCCGCCTTGGAACGTGCAGGAGCTGAACGACACGGTGGACCCGACGCAACGGAGGCCACCGCCGGACTCGCCGGCGACCGCTGGACTCGCATTGCGAACCGTGAGACCGACGATGTCGCAGCCCGCGACGCCATCCGCGACGAACCCGCGACCGGCGCCACCCGCATCGATCACGACGCAATCCGGCTGACCGGTCGCCCCGGAGACCACGACTCCCGTCTTCAGCACGAGATCCCGCTCGAAGTACGTTCCGCACGCGATTTCCACGAGGTCGCTCGCTTGCGCAGCCGCGAGCGCGGCACTGATCGTGGGGTAGTCGCCGGGAACCCGCAGGGTGCCGGCCGCCAGCGGGAGCGGCGCCATGAGCAGGCAAGGAGCGAGTTGGAAAGGTCTCACGACGTGCCTTCCGAGTGCGTCCAGGGTAGCGTGGTCCTCCGACCGCCACAACGGCGCCCGGCTCAGCGCACTGGGGAGAAGCCTCTCCGGCAGGTGTCGAGTCCATCGCCCCCCTGAATCGGAGAGCGTCGGACCCCGACGTGGCGTCACTTTTTCCTTGAAAGTAGCCTGACGAATCAGGCTGAATAGCATATGATGCGCTGGTCCGCCTTGGCAATACTCCCTAGATTCTCGTCAAATGGGCAGCTCGGGTTGTTTCGTCCCCGCGAGCGTGTTTCCGTGTGCGGTTTCACCGAAGAGTGGAGAAGGATGTGAAGTCGCCGGCCAAGCACGACCTTTTCGGTGTCCTTGTCAGTGCCACGAGCTACGAAGAGGCGCTTGAGGTCGTGATCGGAGCCGCCAAGCGAGGCCGCAAGTTGACCGTGGATCACATGCCCGTTCATGGTCTCGTCGAGGCTGCCCGCGATCCAGTTCTCCGCGAGTGCATCAACAGCTTCGACATCGTCGCGCCCGACGGGCACCCGGTTCGGTGGGCATTGAACAGGCTCCGCGGGACGAGGCTCGCAGATAGAGTATACGGTCCGGAACTCATGCTGCGACTTTGCGGGCGAGCGGCGGAGGACGGCGTGGGAGTCTATCTCTACGGAAGCACCGAGGACGTCGTCGGGAGACTCCGCGAGAGCCTGCTCAAACGGTTTCCGGGACTGCGCGTGGTCGGAAGCGAGTCGCCGCCCTTCCGCCCACTCACGCCGAAAGAAGACCAGGAAATGGTCGAGCGGATCAACCAAAGCAGCGCGGGCCTCGTCTTCGTCGGGCTCGGCTGCCCCAAGCAGGAGATTTTCGCACACGAGCATCGCGACCAGATCCATGCTGCGCAGCTCTGTGTTGGAGCCGCCTTCGACTTCCTCGCCGGACAGAAGAGAATGGCGCCGTCCTGGATGCAGGATCGTGGTCTCGAATGGCTGTTTCGTCTGGTGTCCGAGCCGCGCCGGCTCTGGCGCAGATACCTTGTCACCAATACGATCTTTCTGGCATGGTTCGGGCAGGAACTCGCTCGCGGCAGAGGATCGAACCATTCCAACGGGGCGTCGACCGAGGAACGGTCGCACCCTCGTAAAGGGACCACGATATGAGAACAGCCTTAGTCTGCGGTGCGGGTGGCTTCATTGCGTCGCATCTTGCGAGGGCACTTCGCGACAAGGGGTACTGGGTCCGCGGTGTCGATATCAAGGATCCCGAGTTCGGAGAGTCGGCAGCTCATGAGTTCCTGAAACTGGACCTGAGAAGGGCCGCGGACTGCGAGAAGGCGCTCGAGCGAGCCGACGGGTCCTTCGACGAGGTCTACCAGCTGGCCGCGGACATGGGAGGCATGGGCTTCATCCACTCGGCCGAGTGCGAGATCATGCGCAACAATGTGTTGATCAACGTGAACATGACGCACGCCGCCGCAAACGCCGCCGTCAGGCGCTATTTTTTCTCCTCCTCTGTCTGCATCTATCGCGACATGGAGCCCGGCGAGCCCGAGCTAGCCGAGGACGGCGCGTACCCAGCGAATCCCGACAACGAGTATGGCTGGGAGAAACTGTACTCGGAGCGCACTGCGATGGCATACGGAAGACGCTCCGGAGTGACAGTGCGCATCGCCCGGTTCCAGAATTGCTACGGCCCGGAGGGCACCTGGACGGGGGGGCGGGAGAAAGCGCCCGCGGCGCGCTGCCGCAAAGTGGCCGAGCGCGAAGACGGGGGCACGATC
>JALGZO010000360.1 GCA_025774865.1 bacterium
GCGACGGTCCGCTCGGACGGGCGCTTCACTACGCGAGCTTCGCGATTTCGCTCGTCGTCGGGGGGCTTCGTGCCCCGCGTCCGGACGTCATCCATGCCTATTCGTCCACCCCGATGTTCGGAGGCGTCGCCGCTCTCCTCCTGGCCCGCCTGAAACGCTGTCCGCTCGTCTACGGCGTGAACGACGTCTACCCCGAGATGGCGATCGCGCTCGGCGTGCTCCGCGAAGGCCCGCTCGCTCGCGTCGGTCGGTTCCTGGAGACACGCGCCTGGCGGGGAGCGACGCGGCTGGTGTTGATCGGTGAAAGGCTCCGAGAGACCGCGATTACCCGCGGCATCGACGGAAGGAAGCTCGTCGTCATCCCGAACTGGGCCGACGCGCGGCGGATCGAACCACTCGAGAATAGCCACCTCCGGCGCGAGTGGGGTTTCGACGACGGGGATTTCCTCGTGGAGTACGCGGGTAACTTCGGACGAAGCCAGGATCTGCAAACGGTGCTCGAAGCGGCCCGGATCGTCGATCGGGAGGGGGCCAGCGCTCGCCCCGGGCAACCTTCGCCCCGCGTCCGGTTCGTGTTCGTGGGGAGCGGTAGCGCTTCTCAGATCGACAAGTGGACGGAGGCGGTTCCGAGCCTCAAGGTGCTCCCGTTCCAGCCCGAGGAGCGGCTGTCCGAGGTGCTCTCGGCCGCGGACCTTTCGCTCGTCCCCTTGCGGCGCGGCCTCGCCCGCTACTGTGTTCCGAGCAAGGTCTACTCGATCCTCGCGAGTGGGCGTCCCGTGGGTGCGGTCCTCGACGACGACAGCGACGTGGCCCGGATCATCGAGGAAATCGACTGCGGCTTCCGGGTCGATCCCGACGATGCCGAGAGTCTCGCTCGGGAGATCCTCCGGCTCGCGCAGGACCCGGATCTCGCCCGTCGGCAGGGGCGAAACGGACGCGAGTTCGGGGAATGCGAGGGATCACTCGAAAGAGCCGTAAATGACTACGAATCAGTGTTTTGGAACGTGAGTGGCGGGTCAAGTCCTCCTCCCTGAGATCCGACCAAAGCGCTAGGGCGAGTACCATCCGACGGTCCGTGCCCCCGGGCGATTCGGGCTCGGCCCTGAGGGCCGAGCAGCAAGGTTCCGACCGCCCGAGGCTATATGGATCTCTCCTTCGTCTTCCTCTTCATCGTCTCCGCCGTTGCGAGCTTCCTCGTCATGCCGCTGGGTCGTCGCTTCGGCATGAAGGTCGGACTGCTCGACCACCCTCACCGGCGAAAGATCCAGGCGACCGTCGTTCCTCGAACCGGCGGAATCGGCATCCTCGTCGGCGTGATGGCCGGGACCATCATGCTGTCCCGGCTCTCCGGGAGTCTGGGCGTCCCGATCACTCACGAGCTCGTTGCCGTCTTCGTCGGGGCGGCCTTGATCCACATCACGGGACTGCTCGACGATCTCCTCGACCTGCGGGCCGGCGTCAAGTTCCTCGCGCAGATCGTGGCCGTAGGCGTCGTCGTCAGCCAGGGAGTGCTCGTCGAGAGTCTCGTGTTTCCGGGTGGTCTGGTGTGGGATCTCGATCTGCTGGCGGTCCCGTTCACTTGCTTCTTCTTGCTGGGGTTCATTAACGCGCTCAACTTGGTCGACGGCCTCGACGGTCTCGCGAGCGGGATCGCGGCGATCGGCGCGATGATGCTCTCGATCCTCGGCATCCTCGAAGGCAACTACGTGCTCGCCGCGTTCTCGACGATCGTGCTCGGTGCCACGCTGGGCTTCTTCCCCTACAACTTCCACGAGCGTAGCAAGACGTTCCTCGGAGACTCGGGGAGCATGCTGCTCGGCTACCTGCTCGGCGTCGTCGCGATCTCGGGAGCTTGGTTCGGGGGGCAATCTTCGCCGGTCTTCCTGGTCTTGAGCTGTGCCGCCATTCCGATTCTCGACACGGCCACGACGATCATGCGTCGTTATCGCAAACGACAAGCCCTGTTCCGCCCCGACTCGATGCACATCCACCATCGGATGATCCGGTTCGGATTGAGTCCCCGGCGTACGGTGCTGACCATCCTCGGCGTGACCTTCTTCGCGGCAGGGCAGTGCCTCGTGTTCCTCACAGAGGGGACGAAGCTGCTCGTCGTGACGACCTCCCTGGCCGCCCTCCTGGTCTTCCTGCAGATCCGGCACCAGCGGCGGCTTTCGCTCACGGACACCGACCCGAGCTTCCGCGAAATCGTCTTCTATT
>JALGZO010000361.1 GCA_025774865.1 bacterium
GAAGATGGCGAGAAAGAGCGTCGTCGCGCCCGCCAGGATGAGCGCGAAGCGACCGAGGACCGCGGCCGCCCGCGGTTCGTCGAGCAAGGCGACCACCACTTCGTTGTAGGCGAACCCGAGGCTGCGCAGGGTAAACGTCAGTCCGTTGACGACCGGCCACACGGCGAGCGAGTCGATCGCTCTGGGCATCCGGGCCATCGCCGCGCTCCCCATCGGCAACGCGAGGAGCGCGATCACCGACGTGAGAGCGAGAGGGATGTAGAACCGGAGGAAACGCGGGAGGTCAAGTGGTTGGTCGCTCGGCCCGTCGGGAAGCGCACGAACCACGGGCCGGACCGCCACGGCCACGAACGCGGCCTCCACGATCACGCCGGCCGCAACGGCACTCGTACCGACAACGATTCCGGCTCCTCCCACTGCCCAGCCGATCCCGAGCGTCGCGAGATTCGTCAGCAGGCGGACCGCGGTACCGAGCCCAACGACACGGCTGCGACCGTACCGGATCAGCACGCCCTGCTGAAAGCGCCGGTACGCGATCGACCAGGTCCACGGAGTCATGATCGCGAGCCCTACGCGGGCCGGCCCTTGAATCTCCGTGGGGGCCCCCATCCATCCGACCACGACGACATCGAAGAGAGGAGTGAACGCGACCGCGAGGTGCAGCGCGGTGAGCCCCGCCCCCGCCGCGATCATGAACCGACGCAGCTTCACGTAGGAGTCACGGTCTCTCGACAGCGCCGTCGAGGCGGCGAGAAGCATGATGATCGGCGCTTCGATCAGGAGAGAGAGCGGGAAGACGATGCCGCCGTACGCGGCGAGCCCGACCTCGGGCTCGGCCAACCGGGCGATGGTCGCGCTGACGGCGGGCAGCTCGAACCCCATCATGAGCCAGCTGGCCGCCAGGGGCCACCAGGTCGCCCATACCCGACGGAGCGTCAGCGCGGCGAGGGGAGTGGGGCCGGGATCAGGGAGAACGCGCGGGGTGGACTCGAGCATGGCCGCGCGACCATATCACAGCGTGATGCGACTCAGTCGCGGTACTCGGATTTGATTCTTGCCCACGACGCCGGCCGGACGGAGAGAGCGGCAGTGCCGGCCGCGAACGACGCATCCGTGGCAGCGATCATCATCGTCAGGTCGGTCGCGATCATGGCTCCGGCGAACGATCCCGACACGTAGTCGTCCGCCACCTCGTCGAGCGTGATGACTCCGGAAATGCCGATGAACTTGTGCGCCGCCACGATCGCCGCGGCGTACGCCCCCCAATCCACGTCGGAGGGATTCGCGGGGATCTCCACGCCGACGGCGTCGTCGACGAATCCGAACTCCGCCGAGAAGCTGCCCGGGTCGATCGAGTACGCGCCCGGCGCGAGCGGCTCGTCACTCTGGAGGAGCAGGAACGCCACGTCCCCTGAGGAGTCGTCGTTTTCGAAGCCGCCGACGATCAGGAGCGTATGCATCCCTCCCTCCGACACGTGCACCGCGTGCACCCCGCCCTCCCGCGGTGGGAACGCAGCGAGGTCCGTGACGGTTCCCTCGGCGTGGAACGTTCCCGAGTAGTTGCCCCCGGTAACTTGGCGGTATCCGAAGTGGAGGGAGTCGGTCGCCCCCGTCGCGGGCGTAGCCGTGACCGCGAGGTACGCGACAAGAGCGAGCGAGCTCAGACGGTGATCGGTTCGCACGATAGCTCCAAGATGCATGAGACCTGATGAACGCAACCCAATCGTAATGAGGATAGCACAGCGTATCCGCTCTGTTACACGACTTTGCTTCTCCCGGCTACGTTATTACTTTGGGGATGTCTCGGCATCATTGAGAGATGCTTGCGCAATGTGACCTGTTCTCGGTGGGGGCGCCCGTCAGCGGATGCGAACGCTCTTCGTGGAAGTGAAGGACCGCCCATCCGTCGCCCGCACGAAGTAAACGCCGGAGCCGACGCGCCGGCCATGGGAGTCCCGACCGTCCCACGTCAGGGAGGTGGTGCCGGCGCCGACGATCCCGTCGTGCAGCGTCCGCACGAGCCGTCCGCCCAGATCATAGATCCTGACCTCGACGCTCACGGTCCGGTCCGCGGTCAGGAGAACCGATTGCGATCCCCGGGCCGGCTGGGGTCGGACGGATGTGATCCTCCACCCGCGGCCGACTGGCGACGGTCCGGCCGGCGCATCGAGCGCCACGTTGGCCCCGTCGATGTGGTAGAAGCCCGGCGG
>JALGZO010000362.1 GCA_025774865.1 bacterium
TTCGCGCCGATGGGCTCTCCAGACCTTCGCAGCGCCACATTGAGAAGCCAGTGGACGGCGGCGGCGGTGCTGGCGACGACGATGCTCGCGGCGGCAGCGCCCTGGTCCGCGAGTACCGCGGCGGGGCCGCCGGAGGCGGTCGAATCCCTCGTGACGGCCCTCGGGCGGGGCGACGTTCGCGAGCGGCGGTACGCCGCGTGGACCCTCGGGCGGATGGGTCCCAGCGCCGATCTCGCCGTCCCGGCGCTCGTCGTCGCCATCGACTCGGACGACGCCCTCGTCCGCCGGTACGCGACGGACGCCCTGGCGGCCGTCGGCCCCGCTGCGGTCGATCCTCTTCTCGGGTTACTCAGCCGCGGTCCCCGCTCGCGGCTGCACGCGGAGACGGCGTTGTCTCGGATGGGGCCGGCCGCGGTGCCCGCGATCACGACTACCCTGAAGGAGGCCGCGGACCCGCGCGTGAGACGTAGTGCGGCGACCGTGATCGGAGCGATCGGTCCGGGCGCCGAGGCGGCGATTCCCGCGCTGCTGAGGGCGCTCGTCACCGAGCACGAACGAAGCGTGGGCGTCGAGCTCGCCCGGGCGCTCGGGCGGATGGGGGAAGCCGCGGCTCCGCCGCTCGCGGAGATCCTGGACGGCGATCCGGCTCCCGAAACTCGTGAGTTCGTGATTCGAGCATTGGAAGAGATGGGGCCCGCCGCGCAGCCGGCCGTCCCCCGCCTGATCGACGCGGCGGAGCACGACGCCGAACGACGGGTACGGTCGCGGGCGGTGCACGCGCTCGGCGCGATCGGGGGCGAGGACGTCAGGGCGGTCCTGAAGCGTCGGCTGCGTACCGACCCCAGCGAGATCGTCCGAGGGGATGCGGCCCTCGCGCTCGGCCGCGCGGCCGCCGGGGACTCCACGGTCGCTCTCACCCTCGTCGCGGCGTTCGCGCAGGGCAGTCCGAGCGTCGCGGCCAAGGCGGGAATGGCGCTCGGCGAGATCGGTGAGACCGCGATCCCCGTCGTCACGGAGGCGTTGCGGCATCCGGATCCGAACGTGCGCGCCTACTCCGCGGAGGCGCTGCGATACCTGGCGAGCGATCCCGACCTCGTGATCCCGCCCCTCGTGGACGCGCTCGCGGACTCGAAAGAGAGGGTGCAGAAGAAGGCCTCCGTGTCGCTTCAAATGATGGGGGAGCCCGCGGTGTCGCCGTTGCTCGCGGCACTCTCGAGGCGACCCGAGGGGGAAGTGCGAGCGTGGGCGGCCCTGACCCTCGGCAACGTCGAGCCCCTGCCCGAACACGCCGTGGAGGCTCTCGCCGTCGCGCTGGACGACGAGTCGATCAAGGTGCGCGAGATCGCGAGCTGGGCGCTCGGCAGGATCGGGGAGCCGGCGAGTGCCGCGGTGCCGGCGTTGATGCGGGCGCTGGACCACTCCGATCCCGTTCTCCGGCGCAACGCCGCCTGGGCGCTCGGCAACGTCGGGGCGGAGGCGGAGGCCGCGGAGTCGGCCCTGGAGGCGCGGCTCGAGGACGTGGATCCCGACGTGCGAGAGGAAGCGGCCGAGGCTCTCGACAAGATTCGCGGACGCTACGAGTACCCCGGTGGCCGGGGAGTCACTCCGTGAAGGCGTTGTTCGGGGTCGCGGTGGTCGCGGCGGTCGGCCTGTTCCAGTCGGTGGCCGCGCAGACCGTGCCGGAGGTTCGGGACGTGTACAGCAGCAATCGCCCGGCCTCGAAGCTCGGTCCCGTAGTGACGCCGCAGCGAGTCGTCGAAGCCGCCGGCGTCGCGCTCGCTCGCGCGGAGTTCTTGCAGTACGAAGCTCGCGTCGTCGCCACGGGACAGGACGGACTGGGGGTACGAGACCTCACTGGAACGGTGGTTCTCGGTAAGAGCCGCCCCGGTCAGTTCGATCAGTTCCGCGTGACATTCGCCGGCCGCACGCGCGAGGGGGAGAGTCTTCTCTTCGTGGTCGGGTCCGACGGGCGAAAGCTGTTCGCGATCGATCTGCTGCGCAAGACCCTAGAAGAGGGCGAACGGTGGGAGGAACTCGGATCTGCCGGCCGTTTCGCGCGGTCGTTGCTTCTTCCGCCCATCGACTTGGCGGCGGCCGGCGCGGGCACGGCGGCTCATGATCTGTTCAGATTCCCGACGCCGGAGACCGTGGGCAAGGAGCTCTGCTACGTCGTGCACTTCGTCGACGGCGACGCGGCCGAGCACGTATAT
>JALGZO010000363.1 GCA_025774865.1 bacterium
GACTCTGTTCACTCTCTTCGCCATCTTTCGGAGCTTGTTCGTGCGCGGCGGGAACGAGGATCCGGGTGAGCGATTGAACCTCTCCGAGCACCCGCGGGTCCGCGAGCTCCTGAACAGCGTCGCAGAGCGCATCGGCACCCGTCCCGTGGACAACGTGTATCTCACGCCGGGAACGGACCTCGCCGTGATGGAGAGAGGTGGAATGCTCAAGCAGCTCGGTGGCGCCACCGAGCGGTGCCTGATTCTCGGAGCCGGGGTCCTGGAAGGCCTGAAGATGGCGCCGTTCAAGGCCATCCTCGCGCACGAGTACGGACACTTCTCGAATCGCGACACGGCCGGCGGCGGGTTCGCCCTCTCCGTTCGCCGATCGGTCATGACCATGGCGATCGGACTCGCGGAGGGCGGAGCGGCAGCCTGGTACAACCCGGCTTGGCTGTTCCTCAACGTCTTCCAGAGAGTCTTCCTGAGAATCTCCCAGGGCGCCTCGCGACTCCAAGAGATCCTCGCCGACCGTTGGGCGGCACTGGCGTATGGCGCCTCGGCCTTCGAAGCCGGACTTCGCCACGTGATCCGGAGCAGCATCGAGTTCGACGCAGGAGCGAACGCCGTTCTCCACGATGTGGTCACGAAGGAGAAGTCACTGGACAACCTGTACGATCGACTCCTTTCGCAAGATCGAGACGAGTCCGACATCGCGACGTCGGTCGAAGCCGCGATTAACTCGGAACCGTCCCCGTACGACAGCCATCCTTCTCCGGCCGATCGCTTCGAGCTGGTGCGACGCCTGGAGGCCGCCTCCGTGGCCAGTGAGCCGGGATCGGAGGACGAGGTGTGGTCGCTGTTCGAGAATCAATCCCAGATCGAGCGACGCATGACCCAGCACGTCGTAGAAAGCGTGCGGAACCAGTACGGCGTGGAGATCGCCGGCGATGCGGAGGAGCTCCTCAAGAGAGCGACCGACCTCGAGCTCGAGGGCGACCACGAACAGGCCCTGCTCGGATACGCCCACGTCGAGCAGGAGTATCCATACACGGAGGCCGCCCGAGAGGCCGCGATCTCGCGAAAGAACCTCGAAGAGACCCTTCGCCGAGCGAACGCCTAGCGCCAGCCGACGCAGTGGCGATACAGATTCACTTACCGCAACGTCTCCGAATCTCGGCACCCGAGCAAGAGCCCGCGGGCCACACTGGTCTGCCCTGAAGAACCGGAACCGAGTCGAGGGCGATGCTGGTACGCTTGGCGCCACCACCAAGCGGAGGATTGGAATCTGCGGACCTTCTATTTCGACATCGACGGGACGATTCTCCGCGAGGACACGGCAACCGCGAAGCCGGCCCTGGCTGGGGGTCGATTCGAGGAACTCGTACGGGCTGCCTGTTTCGACCGAGTCATCTGCGTCGGAAACATGATCACGGTCGTACAACAGCTTGCAGAACTGGGCTTGGACGAGGTGGATCTCGCCGAGGTCGTGTTCAACTACTGCAATGGAGCATTCGCCGATTTCACTTCGTTCCGCGACTCCGTGAGATTTGTCGAGGATCCACACCGCCGCGTGGGTCACATGGACTTCGAGGGTGATTGGTGGTACGCGGACGATTTGGCGTCCTACTACTTCGACCTGGAGAACAAGGGCGACATTCTGGAGCGAGAGCTTGGTCGAAGGGTGTACGTCCCCGAGGCAAGAGGAGATGGTCGGGGTCTCGCGGGTTGGCTCAAGCAGCTGGCTTCGGGATGATCAGTCCCACCCGATCTCGTGACCGCACATTGTGGGGCCACCACTTGCAGATTAGCCGGCTGTGCATCACTTCCCCCTTGGCTCCTCCTAGCCTCTCAGTCGGAGTATAGGGCAATTCCCGCGCCAACGTGAGGTTCACACCTCCCTTATCCCGCCGCATCGAATCGGTTGCAATCGCACGTATGCCCCCTCATCGCGGCGTGATGGACCAGCCCACCCCCGGTCGGACTATGCGGTAGGGACTCCGACCCGAGCCCGCGAAGTTAGACGGCGGCAATTCGAGTCTCCTCCTGGCCACTGAAGTCCCCCTGAGTCGACCCGGGTCACGGAGACTTTCTATTAAGGAGGCGGGTGGGTCCTCCCCTTTCGTCCCGCAATCTGCCCAGTCCAGAGCTGACGAAGATCGGCTCCCGGCATGACGCTCGTCATTGGCCTGCCCAGCGGATTCGTGTCTTCTTGTCTTCGCGGCGCTGC
>JALGZO010000364.1 GCA_025774865.1 bacterium
CAGGTGAAGGACTTCAAGCTCAACACGCAGTGCTCGGCCGGCAACGGCTACTTCCTCCAGCGCGTCGCCCAACAGTTCGATATCGCCGTCGAGGACTACGCCGACGTGGCATTCCGTGCGCAGAGAATGCCGACGTTCAGCTACGGGTGCGCGGTGTTCCTGCAGTCGGACATCGTGAACTTCCAGCGGCAAGGCTGGCGTCCCGAGGAGATCATGGCGGGGCTCGCCGCCATTCTCCCCAAGAACATCTGGCTGTACGTCGCTCGAATCCCGAACTTCGCGACACTGGGACGGACCTTCGTTCTGCAGGGCGGAACCCAGCGCAACCTCGCGGCGGTGAAGGCGCAGGTCGACTTCATCCGGGCCCGGTTGCGCGGGCGCGGCGAGGAACCGCGAATTCTCGTCCATGAGCACTGCGGCGAGGCCGGCGCGATCGGGGCGGCGCTCGAGGCTCTCCGCACGAGGGAAAACGGCCGCCCGACCGGTTTCGTGGGGTTCGAAGCCCTGGCCGGCCTCCGCTGGACCGCCACGACGAACGAGTCCACGGTCTGCCGGTTCTGCCGGAACCGGTGCCAGCGGACGTTCCTCGATATCGAGCTGCCCGGACCGAAGGGTGCGCGGCGCCGTCTGATCACGGGCAACAGCTGCGAGAAAGGATCCGTCGAAGACGTCGAGCAGGTTCGCGCCATCAAGGCCGATCTCGATGGCGTGTTCGATAGAACGGAGAATCTCGCGGAGATCGTGGCGCGAGAAGCGTTCCGGAGCTTCGCCCCGGCTTCCGAACACCGCCGGACGATCGGGGAGTTTCTGACCCGGCGAGATTGGAGGCGGGCTTCTCGTCGTCCACGTCGAAGAAACTTGCGCATCGGCATCCCCCGCGCGCTGAACGTCTACTCCGTGGCGCCGTTTCTCACGGCCTGGCTCGAGAGCCTCGGCGTGCGTTTCCGGAACATCGTCTTCTCTGACGTGTCCTCGGAGGGGTTGTATCGCGAGGGCTGCACGCGCGCCTCGATCGATCCGTGCTTTCCGAGCAAGCTGGGGATCCCGCACGTACACAACCTGATTCACAAGAAGCACGAGCGGAACGCCCTGGACGCGATCCTCTTTCCGATGCTCGACGACCTTCCTTCCGACCTCGTCGGCACGATGGCTTGCCGGGTCTGTCCGACGATCACGGCGACGCCGACGGCGGTGCGCGCGGCGTTCCGCAAGGACGGGGATCTTTTCGCGCGAAAGGGAATCGAGTTCCTGTGCCCGTTCCTCAACGTGGCCCAGCCCGCGCTTCTCGAGCGGCAGCTCTACGATCAGCTCGGAGCCTTCCTCGGCCTGACGAGAGCCGAGAACGCCGACGCCGTACGGGCGGGATACTCGGCCCTCGAGCGGCACCGTGACCGGATGCGGGATCGCGCGCTGGCGGTGATCCGGAGGCTCGAGCGCGAACAGGGCCTGGGCATCGTCGTGCTCGGGCGCCCGTACCATGCCGACCCCGGCATCAACCACGGCATCTTTCGGCAGCTGCAGAAGCGTGGCTATCCGATCTTCACGACCGAGAGTCTGCCCGTGGATCCCGACTTCATCGCTCGGCTGTTCGGCGACGAAATCCGGAAGGGTCTCGTCGCGAGTCCTCTCGACATCTCCGACGTGTGGAAGAACTCGTTCAACTCCGTGTCGAATCGGAAGCTGTGGGCGGCCAAGGTCGTGGCCCGCCATCCGAATCTGGTCGGGCTCGAGCTCTCCAGCTTCCGTTGTGGTCACGACGCGCCAATCTACGGGGTCGTGCAGGAGATCGTCGAAACGTCCGGCACGCCGTTCTTCACGTTCCGGGATCTCGATGAAAACCATTCTGCCGGATCGATCCGGATCCGGATCGAGACGATCGACTACTCCCTACGGCGTTACCGGGAAGCCCTGGCCCGCCACCGGGAGCCGGCCCTCGCCGGCTCCCCGGAAGGATGAATCCCATGGATACGAAGATCCAGGCTCCCGAATGGCCCGTGGGTCTCCGGATGCTCGCGTTGCTCCTCACGACCGTGGTCTCCCTGCCCTCGCCGGCCTTGGCGGGCAGCGATCTACGAGCGAATCCGGACGGGCCTTGCCCCCTCTGCCGGGAAGACCTCGAAGTCCCCGTCGTACGCTTGACGGCGGCTCACCTCGACTCGCTCGCCGCCGGTCACGCCGCCTTCAACGAGAGGCAGCTCGCGCGCATCG
>JALGZO010000365.1 GCA_025774865.1 bacterium
GAGGAAGAAGTGAAGCAGGATCGAGGGAAGAAGCATCATCGCGGCGTCCTGCACGACCTTGTTGAGGAGGAACGTCCCCCTCGAGTGCGTGAACGAGTCGGGCAGCATGATCCTCGCGAATGCGAGGCACATCAGGAAGAACAGCGTCGCGACGCGATCGGAGCGGCTCAGGAAGACGATGAGACCGATCAGGATGAAGGAGAGATCGATGAAGCCGAAGACGAGGTGGCGCAGAACCTCGTGGGTGGGGAGGGTGGCACTCGGCAGGCGCTCGCTTCGGGTCCGGCCGTCAGACGACCGAACCTCGACGGTCACCGTGCCATTGTCCTCGATCTGACGCTCCCAAACCCGCGACCACGGCGCCCCGGCGAACGAGACGATCTCCTCGCCCTTCTGGATCCCGGCGCCGGCCGCGGGGGAGTGTTCGTCGACGCGACGGACGGTGCCGTCCGGACCCACGAAGACGCCCCACCACGGCTTCTCCGGGAGCTGGAGGAGGCTTCCGCCGAGCTGGGTCACCAGCAGGAAGGAGCCCGCCACGCCAATCAGGTAGGCCGCCGCACTCCGGCGACGGTATCCTCGCATCGTCGTCCCCGCCCGTTCGAGGTCCTCTCGATCCGCGCGGATTAGGACCCCGGGTAATCGAGCCTGTCAAGCCATTCGGCCGGTCCCCGATTCGGCCGCCTCCGGGCGACTGAAGCGCCTGCTGGAGGGGTCCCGGGGTTGCCGGGGGCCCTCCACGGTGATAGCCTGTCGAGCCGACAGCAACCGGGCGCCGGATGGGCGGCCCGGCACGCCCAGGGAGAAGCGCCGACCGCATGGCCGAGAAGCTCACGAAACGGCAGCTCAAGCAGGATCAGTTTCTACAAAGCGTATACATCGCTTGGGGTTACGCGCGGGCCAATCTCGCGCCGACGCTGCTCGGACTCGTCGGTCTCGTGGCGGCGGTGATGCTGGCGGTCCAGATCGGAGGCTCGGCGGCGACGGGGACCCGATCGCAAGACCCCGAAGCCGAGCAGGCGCTCGTGGCCGCTGGAAACGAGTTCGCGCAGGGTCGCCTCGAGAGCGGGGCGGAGGCGCTCCGCGAGGTGAAGCGCCGCCATGGATCGACGCGCGCCGGTCGTGAGGCGTCCTACCTGCTGGGCGACTCTCTGTTCGAGATGGGGGACTACGCGGCCGCCCAAGCCGCGTTCGAGGAATTCCTGAAGGACCCCCTCTACGACGATCTCCTCATCGACGGGGCGCGCCTCGCCATTGCCGCGTGCAAAGAGGAGTCGGGGGACCTTCCTGGCGCGGCCCAGGACTATCGGACTCTCTGGACGTCCGCCGAGAGCCCCGCCGTGCGAGTCCAAGCGGCTCTCGCCGCTGCGCGCGTCGCACGGACGCAGGGTCGCGACGCAGACGCACGCGAACTCTACCAGGGAATCGTCGACGCCTATCCCCAGGCTCCCGAAGCGGAAGACGCCCGCTTCGCCCTCCTCGAGATTCCGGGCAGCTGACCCCGCCGGGCCGTCACCGGTAGAGCAGCAGCTTCAGCCGGTCGCAGCCTCCTCGAGCTCGCGGTACAGTGCGTTCGGTCGCCCCAGGCTCTCGACCTTGACCTGCTGAAAGTCGCAAGGATTGCACTTCGTGTCGCACGGAAGCGTCCAGCGACCGAAGAGCCAGCTCCACTCGAACCGGAACCCCTTCATGCGCACGTCGTGGATATTGCCGCATGCGTATCTCTGATCTTCCACGTAGAGGTGTCGGTGGCACGGATAGACGTTGTTGTCGGGGCCAATCAGGAAGCGGGGAGTCGTGCACTGGACCCATTCGGGGCGATAGTCGCGATCGCTGTAGTTCGCGTCCTCGCACTCCTGGGCGTACTCGTCGTATCGCTCGATGTACCACGAGGGATCGTACAGTAGCGGATACTCGGTCCGAACGTGGTCCCAGGTCCGGGGCCGTAACTCCCCGGTCGCACTGCGGCCCGTGAAAGGCTGGACCGTCCACCCGATGTCCGCTTCGTGCAGCTTGCGGGCGAGCTCGTCCGTGAGAGCGTCCGTGTCCGTCGTCGTCACCTGCACGACGTTCACTCCCGCGGATTTCATGGCGCGGATCCGCTCGATGTAGACCTCGGCGTCCATCCAGGCGGGGTGGTAGGTGGTGTTCCACTGCACGCGGGACCCGAACCTCCTCATTCTCTCGAGAGCCCGGCCGAAATCC
>JALGZO010000366.1 GCA_025774865.1 bacterium
GTATTGGTGTTGTCCGGGAAAGGGGTCCACTCCGTGAACGAGTCCGCGAGGTGTGTCGCGCAAGGAGACCCCACCTGCGCCCGAAGCTGCACGCGATACTCGAGAAAACGGCGCTCGGTCGTCGCGTTGCGGCTCAAGTCGGTGGCGTTGATGAGGAACGTGTGCGCCTGTCTTCCCTCCAGACGACCGCACCCCTGGTTGTTGGCGCCCGGCGGCCCGCAAGCTGCGCTGTCCCAGTTGTTGTCGGTGGTCCCGAGCACCGCGCACGGCTTGATATCGTCGAAGAACACGTAGAAGAGGTGCGTCTCGGGACTTTCGTCCGGCAAACCGCCGTCGTCGATCACGCGGGCGCGCATCTCGTACCAGCCGTCGGGGAGATCGCGGAACGTCTCACTGTGCACGGTCGCCCGGTCCGACCAGCACGCCTCGGACTCGCTGGGGCAGTCTATCGGAGACCTCGGCGGGGCGACGAGACGGAGGACTTCGCCGGACTGCCCTTCGCTATCGAAGTAGTCGAAGTCGACCTCGACGAGCTGATACTGGGAGGCGACGACGTCGCTGTCCTCGTCGGTTCCGAGCCACTCGAAGAAGCGCTCGTTCTGAAAAATGGTGTCGCGTGGCGCGTTCGCGGGCGGAATCTGGAAGATCGTGGTCGGGGGCTCGTTCTGCCGCTCTTCCTCTTCGATCTTGAGCCCGCACCCGGCCGCGAATCCGATCGCCACGAGCGACCCCAGGGCGACGGTCGTGGCCCGCCTGCCTCGATTCACTGACGCCTCCGAACTGACGTATTTCCAGGAACTTGCACCCGAGACCCGATGACTATAGAAAGTGGCCCGTCACGTGTCAAGGCTCCGGCATGAGACGGGCCGGCAACATGCCCACGGTTCCGTTCGGATGCACGAGCACCGCCAGGCGATCCGGTTCCGGCAGTCCCTCGGGCAGCTCTCCCTCCTTCGCGTAGGGGCGACCCCTCCAGTACAACCGGACCATGGAGTCGAATCCGTTGCGGAAGACCCAAGCCGAGCGGTGGTCGTCGGGGACACCTACGAACTCGATGGGCGTCCGCGCATCGCGCGACTCCAGCGCGGGCCACCGGCCCGTGATCTCCCGGGTCCAGGAGGCGGCGGTGATCCAGTCCGCTTGTCGATCGAGGCTGCCCCCCACGTGGAGGCCGAGCGCCGCGAGCACCCCGGCCCGGGCGATCCACCGCCGGCGCGACCTCTCCCCCCAGCGCAGGACCGCCTTCGCCGCGAGCCCCCAGGCGAGACACGCTCCGAACGACGGCAGGTAGAGGAACCGTTCGCCGGAGCCCGGGAGGGCGAGAAACGGTGTCGCCGCGAGGAGGATCCAGAGGAGCGACCCGCGGACGTGGCGATCGCCTCGGCACCAGAGCCCGACGAGCGCCGCGACCCCCAGCGCGATGGGAGCCGCGAGCCCCGGACGTTGCGTCAGGGCTCCGAGGAACGGCCCGATCCCCCGCGCCCCCTCCCACACGTTCTGGACTTCCCAGTAGCGCAGCGGCACGAATCCCCCGAGCGCGAAGAACGCGACGTTCTTCACGATATTGGGGCCGACCGCGAACTGGTACGGGGAGGCGTCGCCGCCGCGCTCGATGCCCGTGGTCACCGTGAAGTATGCCGCCAGCAAGATCACGAACGGCAGAGCCTCGCGCGTGGTCGGTCGGCGCGGAGTGGCCGCTCCTTCGACCGGCCACCACCACGTCGTGAGCAGCCAGAGCGGAACGAATGCGATCGCGGTCTCCTTGGATCCCAGCGCCGCCGCGAATGCGAGCACGGCGAGAACCCGATTCAGCGTCGACCGAGTACGACGAGCCTGACGGATCCGGATGAGCGCAAAGAAGACGAAGATCGTCACCCAGACCGAAGTGACGCCCGACGCCCACACGACCGGCTCCACGTGGATGAAGTGTAGCGCGAAGAAGAGCCCCGCCCAACGCGCGGCGCGTGCGTGCTTGGCACCCAGGAGGCTCGTCGCCAGAACGACGGCGAGGCAGGACGCCACCGCGTGCAGGAGCACCCCCACGAGATTCCATACGAGAACTCGATCGCCCGCGAACCCCCGCAGAATGCCGAAGTGGAGACGCGCCACGGGACGATAGAAGTCGATGTCTTTCGTCGAGAAGAAGCCGAGTGCGTCCGCCAGGGTCTGAAAGCCATTCCGTTCGAAGTTCAGGAAATCGTCCGACACGAAGAAGTGATTGAGCGACGGAGCGAAGAGGACGAGAGAGGCCAGGACGACCAGCAGGGCCGCTCGCTTCATCGCGGCCTCCGGAGAGCCTGACGGTACCCGTCGAGGTACGCGGCCGCTCGCACGAAGTCGTAGAGCGGATCGAGCCGGACCCTCCGCGGCAGCCTCTCCGCCAAAGCGGCGGCGAGCCCCCAGAGCGAGCGCCGGCAGGAGGCGGCGACCGCCAGTTTGCGAAGGATCACCGCGACCCCGTCTCGCGAGTCGATCGGTTCCGCCAGATCGAGGTGCAGCTCCCGCCGAGCGCGGGGCGCCTTCCGGACGAGAATGGGGAGCATCGTCTCACCGTAGCGGCGCAATCGGTCCGCCGTCGCCGACGGCGACGCGAGGTCGAGGTGGTACGACACGGCGCCCTTCGCGTGCCGGAAGTCGCCCCCGTTCGCGGCGAGCCGATAGCCCATTTCGGTGTCCTCCCCGCCGTATTCGTAGAACTCCTCGTCGAAGCCCCCCGCTTGCGACAGAAGCGGCCCGGCCACCGAGCAGTTACCGGTGAGGAAGTAGCGAGGCGGAATCTCCTCTCCCGCCCCGACCTTCTGGACGCCGCGGGAATCGATGTACTCCACGAACCCGTTGCGGGGAATCTCGGGCGCGGTGAGGATCTCGCCGAGGACGACCGCTTCGGCGCCGCCGTGCCCGTCCGCGTGAGCGTCGAGAAAGCCCGGAACGACTTCCATGTCGCCGTCGAGGAACACGATGACGTCACCCTTCGCCGCCGTGATACCGGAGTTCCGCGCCGCGGCGCGGCCGCGCGAGCGGCTGTGGTGAACGACCCGCACGTCGCACGCCAGGTCGAGCAAGCGCGCGTATTCGGTCAAGCCCGGATCGGCCCCGTCGTCGATCACGATCACCTCGAACGGCGGCGCGTCCTGCTGCCGATCGAGGCTCTTCAGAGTTCGCTCCAGGAGCTCCCGCCGACCGTGTGTCGGAATGACGACCGACATCAGCCGGGGGCGCGCGCCGGCGCCGCTCACGCGTCGGATCTCCGCCCGAGCTCACGCACGACGCCCGGAAGGCGGCGAAGCTCCTCGCCGGACAGGACCCGTCCGGAAACGAGGAGCACGGGAAAGACCAGAACGAGCGCTCCGCGCAGTACGAGCCGGGGGGCAAACGGAAGCGCCCCCAAGGCGTCGGCGGCGACCACGAGTCCGGCCGCGACCCCGACCAGGCGCGCGAGCTTCCCCAGCTCGAATGGAATCCGGAACTGCCGGTTCGATTCCCGGAGCACGAGTCCCGACAGGACGGCGTTCGTCACGACGGTCGCGACCGCGGCTCCGACCTCGCGCCAGAGCGGAATCATGAGTACGTTCAACGCCGTGTTGACGACGGCCGCCAGCAGAACGAGGAGAGGCAGCCGACGCGTGTCTCCGGCGACCTGCAGACCCGTGCCGAACAGCTGCGACACCGCGTACAAGCACGTGGCGAGCGCCAGCAGAGGCACGATGCGCTCCGACGTGTCGTAGGCTTCCGTCCCGACGACGGCGAGGATCTCCCGGCGGAACACGGCAATCAGGAGCGCGCCACCGACCACGACGACGATCGCGTGACGAAAGACGCGGGCGAGCTCTTCGGGCCCGCCATCGCTCCGCGCCCGCGCGAACGCAAAGGACGGCCATGCCAGCCAGAACGACGTGACGAGCAGGGCAATCGGGAGACAGAGCTCCGAGCCGAACTGGTACACACCGACCGACGAAAGGTCCGCGAGCAGACGCAGGAGGTAGGTGTCGAGGTAGCTGAGAGCCCACAGACCGAGCGCCGACGGCACGAGCGGCAAGCCGAACCGGAGAACCCGACGAAGGCGCGATCCCGCCCCGGTGAGGTCCAGCCCCGACCGGGCCAGGTGCCGCGGAACGAAGATCGCGGCCATCAAGGCGGGGCCGGCCAGATTGCCGAGAAGAAACCCGGTCACCCCCATCTCGAAGCCGAAGACGAGGATCAGCGTCGCCACGAAGGAGACGATGCCCTTCGCCCCGAGGATCAGCGCGAATGAACGGGAACGGTCGTGCGCGCGGAGGTGACCGAGGAACAGCTGGAGCTGCGCGCCGAAGAACGCCGCCCCGACTGCGATCACCACAAGCAGGCCGTGGTCGGGCGTACCGAACAGCGCGCGGGAGACGAGGTCGCGCCCGAGCAGAAACGGGGCGGCGAGCATCACGTCGAAGGCGGGCAGAGCCAGGAACAGCGTAGATCGAAGTCGCACCGGCTCCGCGGGCTCCTCCGTGTCGTGGTGGTAGCGAATGAGCGCGGTGACGAGTCCGAGCTCGAACACGACGTGCAGCAGATTCGTCGCCGCGAGGAGCAACGCGAGGACGCCGAACTCGTCCGTCGACAGGCGCCGGGCGATGACCGGGAGGAGGGCCGCCCGCGTGACCCCTCCCACCACCGACCCCGTCGCGTACGCCAGCGTGTGGCGCGCGATCCTCGTGGTGGATCCGGTCACGCGCCCGCCACCCAACCGCCCTCGGAGTCCAACCAACCGAGCTCCCGATACTTCTGGTAGATCCCTTCAACGATTCGATCCGCTCCGTGGACCCGCTCCACCCACTCCCGGCCACGTCGGGCGTGCGCGGCGAGCACGGCGGGGTTCCGCGCGAGCTCAGCCAGCCTCTCCTCGAGCGTGTCGCTGGTCGCGAGCAGGAACGGGTGATCACCCAGGAAGTCGCGGTACGAAGGCGTCATCGAAGTCAGGGCCGGCACGCCCATGGAGAGTGCCTCCAGCGAGTTCATTCCGTAGCCGGTGGTCACTTCGTCCGGGTCGACCTGATCGATCAGCAGATTCGCTCGCCGCTTCCGGCGGATCGCCTCTTCGTGTCTCACGCCTTCGACGAGATCAAACTCGAGGTCGATGTGTCGCCGCAGCCGTTCGATCGTTTCGATCACGCGTTCGGTTCCCTTGATGGACCGGTTCCGCGGCGCGTGCACGATCCGCAGCTTGTCGGTCGGTGGCTCCCGAAACTCGTATTTCGTGACGTCGAACGGAATGAAGAAGTAGATCAGATCGGGATCGAGCGCCAGGTGATCCCACTCGCAAGTGAGATTCAGATCCGAGAGCTCACGCACCGCCGGGATCACACCCCGGTCTCGCAGGTCGGTCCCCAGGTAGTAGCAGACAATCCGCTTGCCGCGCGTCCTCATCTGACGGAGGAACCGCGCGTCCCGGTAGAAGCCGACGCCCGACTCCAGGTGATACACGTCGAATTCGCCGAGTTGATGCTCGCGGATCGCGCGCTCGATCCGGCGCTTCCACAACACCTCCTCGCGCCATCGAAAGAACGCCGCCTCCCAGCGACTCCGCGGCCGCCACTCGGGCACCCCTTCGGTGGAGTGCTCGTACTTCGCCCGGCCGCCGTGGAACCGGTTCATGACGCCCTTCATCGCCAAGTGCAGCGACGTTCCCTTCAACAACGGGAGGTGAAGACAGATGTCCTCCTCGAGCTCGTTCACGCATTCGCAAAGGGTCACCAGACGGGCCTCGTGTCCATGCCGCCGGTGCGCGTCGACGAACGCGTTCGCCATGCCAACCCAGTTCTGATCGCAGATGTGGAGAATGCGCACGGTTCGGCGCCCGTCACCCGGCCCGACGGCGACGGATCAGACGGAGGAGATTCTCTCCGAGAACGAGCCGCCGTTCCTCGTCGCTCGGCCCGGCGCCCTCGAAGACCTGCAGGTACGCGGCCGGCCACCCGAGGGGAAAGTCGCTTCCGAAGAGGATCTTCTCGGGGCCGAGCCGATCCAAGGCGAGACGGAGGGAGTAGTACTCGCGAATCGACTCGGTACCGAGGTACGCGTTCGGCAGGCGGCGCCGGGCCATTTCCTCGGAGCATTCCTGCTGCAGCGTCGGGAGGTCGCCGCCCAGGTGCGCGACGATGATGGCCGCATCAGGATGTCGCTCTGCCACCGTGAGGGGGAATCTCCAGCTCGCCATCTCCTGCCACCGGCCGGTGTGGATGATGACGGGCAGACGCCTGGCCTCCGCGAACTCGTAGAATGGCCGCCACCCGTCGTCGTCCGCGCGGAGCCGCTCGAGCGACGGGTGGACCTTGAGTCCCGCGAGTCGACTCGAGTGTTCTTCCAGAAACTCGAGCGTTCGATCCGAGTGATGCGGGTCGATCCACGCGAAGAAGTGAAAGCCGTCACCGTCGGAAGCGAGCGAGCGAGCCAGGCCTTCGTTGTCGCCGGCATCCGTCGGCATGAGTACCGCGCCGTCGATCCCCGAGCGCCGCAGCGCGTCGCGGATCTCGGCGATCCCGGCGCCCGGCCATCCCTCCCGCTCGGGGCGCCACTGGCCCCAGTGAACGTGACCGTCGACGATGACGGGACGCTTTGTCATCGGATGACCGCGACTTTCCCTTCGTACTTGCCCCGTGTGCCGTCCGACGACTTTGCGACGACCAGGTAGACCCCGGACTCCACGAGCGCGTCCCGAGCGTTCGTGCCGTTCCACGTCTTGGGATCGGGGCCGGGGATCACCTTCTCATGGACGAGCTCGCCGGCGGCGCTGTAGATGCGGATCTCCGTCGTTTCGTCCGGCGGGATCCCCTCGAAGGTCACGATCGACGCGCGCTGGTTCAGGAGCTTGGGATCGTCTCCCGCATACTCCAGGGCCCAGGGATTCGGGTACGCTTCGAGGGTCGACTCCGTGGGGCCGGCGCCTCCGGTCAGACCGATCCTGGCGATCCCTCCGTTCGCCGTTCCGACGTACACACTCTTCGATCGCTCGTCGACGTGAAGTCCCGTGATCGACTGGTCGGGTAGCGGGCAACCCGCGAGCTGATCGAACCACGTCCAGGTCACTTGATCCCTGGACACCCGCACGAGTCCCGAGCTCTCGGTTCCGATCCAGATGCTCTCGTCCCAGTCCAGCTTGGAGACGCGATACGGCAAGGGATTGCGGCCGCCCAACTGGCTCGAGGTGGGCTCGACCAGGTCCCAGTCCGTGAACCGGACGTTGGTGTTGTCGATCTGCCCGACGACCAGGCCCTTCCCTCCCGCCAGCCAGATCTGATCCGAAGAGTCGATCGAAACCGCGAGGACCTCGCCGATGTCCTCGATCTCGTTCGCGACGTTGAACTCCGTGTACTCGTCGTCGGATTGGTCCGCGATCGTCCCGTTCGTGTCTATGACGTAGACCTTGCCGATGATCGGCCCTTCACTGAACGTCGTCACCCAGACCCGATTCTGCGAGTCGAACGCCAGGTCCCGGAGCGCGGTCGTGGCGTTGGCGAAGATGATCTCGAAGGGAAAGTCCGTGATCTGGCGGCTCGGCCACTCGATGACCGAGAGCCCCGGGTCGACAGCCTGTCCGTAGCAGACCCAGAGATTGTCCCCCGCGTCGAGCCCCATCGACCAGATGTTGCGCCCCAGTGTGGCTTTGCCCCCCGATGCCGTGGGGAAGTAGGCCTCCATCGAATCGGGCGGCAGGTAACGGTTCAGGCCACCGAATTGCGCGCTGACGCGCGACCCGAACCAGATCGAACCGTCCGGCCAGACCTCGACTTCCGTCACGTTCTCGTGGAGCACGTCGGGCGGCGTCAGGGCGCTCCAGTCGGTCCCGTCGAACAGGCCGACGCCGGCGGACCTCGCGGCGCCGGTCTGATCCCCCGTGCCGAAGTAGAGAATGCCGTCTTGATCGATGTCCAGGTCCGCAACGCGCGGCCAGTGAGGCCCGAGCGGAGGCGGACAGATCCAGTCCAGGCCATCGCGTACCGAGAACGAGCGCACCCGGGTCCCCAGCACGATCTTGCCGTCATCGCTGACCCCGACCTCCCGGGGAGCGTAGAGCGTGTCCCCGGCGCAGTCCGAACGCGGTATCCGCAGAGTGGACGGTTGCGTGAGGTCGATCTCGTAGAGATCCCGGTCGAAGTCCGGGGACGGGGTCTCCGCGAGCACGTACAGCCGATCGCCGGTCCCGTAGAGATCCAGGATGTTCTGGCCGGAGAACTGCGCGATCGTATCCAGCACCGCTCCGTTCCACGCGTGGAGCCCGCCCCCGGTCCCGATCCACAGGACGTCGGGGCCGGGTTGACCGAGCGCGGGGGCGCGTACGAGCTTCTTGACGTTGTCGCTGACGAGGCCGCCGTCGGTTCGGCTGAGGACCTGGTCGAGCATGCCCGTGCCGTCGTCGCGCCGCCATAGACCTTGCCCGGCGGTGCCGATCCAAACCCCGCCGCTCTCGGTCAGGAGCTCCTGGCTCTTGGCCAGCGTGTTCGCGAATCCTTCGCGCTCGAAGACCCAGCGGTCCCCGTCGCGCCCGATCCGGACGATGACGAACCCACCCCCCTCGGGCAGACCCGTCGAGGGGGCGTAGCTGTCAGCCCCTGAAATCACGACCCGGTCGCAGGTCATGCTGCGTCCCTCGATGATGCAAGTCTCGGTCTGGCCGAGCGCGGCGGCGGCGATCACCTTGTCGCTGTAAAGCAGATCATCGAACGAGAAGAGATTCCCGATGTGCCTCCCCTGACTGTCGAAGACCGACACTCCATCTTCGCGCGTCCCGACCCACACGTTGCCGAAGGCGTCGATCGTGAGACAGGTGAGGGTGGTCGACACGAGCCCCTCGGCGTCCGAGATCTTGGACTGGGCGGGTTTCGGGTTCCGGATGGTCGAAAGATCGATGCGGATCACACCGCCGATCGCCGCGATCCAGGCCTCCTGCCCTCGGACGGCCACGTCGACGATCTCTCCGGTCGCCGCGTACAACGTCCAGTCGTCCGAGGCACAT
>JALGZO010000367.1 GCA_025774865.1 bacterium
CGCGCACTACCGGCACGCCAACACCGAGACCATCGTCGGGCACGCGACGCTGGCCACCGGCGCGCACCCGTCGGTCCACGGCATGACCGGCAACGTCTGGTACGACGCCGAGACCGGCGAGCTGGCGTACAACATCGAGGATCCGGACCACCCGCTGCTGCCGGTTCGCGAGACGGAGCGGACGGGCGAGCAGCTGGACCCGTCCCAGCGTCTCGCCCGCACCAGGGGCCGGTCACCGCGGGCGCTGCTGGCGGAGACGTTTGCGGACAAGCTCCTCTCTTACACGGGCGGCCGCGCCCGGGCGTTCGGCGTCTCCGGCAAGGACCGCGGCGCCGTGGCATTGGCGGGCCGGGGCGGGACGGCATTCTGGTACTCCACCGACAGCGGTGATTTCGTCACCTCGACCTGGTACGGCGACGCCTACCCGGACTGGGTCGCGGCGTGGAACGCCGAGCGCCACGCGGACGAGCATGCTGCAATGAAATGGACGCTGCTGAACGACGCGGCGACCTACCGGCTCGCCCACCAGGACGACCGTCCGTACGAGACCGACCTCCGCGGCTACGGGCGCACCTTCCCGCATCGCTTCGCCCCCGCAGACCACCCGCTGTTCTACACGCAGCTCCTCGTCAGCCCGGTGGGTGACCGGCTCCTGGCCGACTTCGCGAAGGCGTTGATCATCAACGAGCGGTTGGGCCGGGACGCGGTTCCGGACTACCTGGCCGTCAGCTTCTCGGCGGTGGACGCCGTCAACCACTTCTTCGGCCCCGCGAGCCTCGAGAGCGAGGATCTCGTGCTGCACTTGGACCGGACACTCGCGGATTTTCTCGGCTTCATCGATCGCGAGGTCGGGCTGGACCACACGCTGGTCGTGCTGTCCGCCGATCACGGCATCGCGGAGGCGCCGGAGTACATGGCCGAGCGCGGCTTCGACGCGGGACGCTTGACAAATGACGTCGTTCTGACCGCTGTTGAACGGATCGCCCATGACGAGCTCGGCCTCGACGAGATCGCGAGGTTCTACTTCCGACCCTATCTGTATCTCGACATGGACCGCATCGCGTCAGCCGGACTGGATCCCGAGGCGGTGCGCGAAGCGCTGGCCGACGCCCTGACCCGAGAACCCGGAGTCCACCTCGCCGTGACGCGCCGGGGCCTCGACGAGCGCCCGGATTCGATGCTGCTGAGGCAGATCCGCAACAACACCCACCCGACCCGGGCCGGGGACATCTACATCGTCCAGGAGCCGTACTGGTTCAACTTCGAGCGGGGCCCGGTGGCGGTGATGCACGGCTCGCCCTGGAGCTACGACACCCATGTGCCGGTCATCTTCGCCGGGCCCGGCATTCCCGCCGGCGTCGTCCATCGGCCCGTTCAGCCCGCGGACGTCGCCCCGACGCTCGCGGCCCTGCTGGGCATGTCGCCACCGGCATCGGCGCAGGGCACGGTGCTTGCGGAGGTTTTCCGAGATAAGCCCTGACTCGGCGGCCTACGGTTTCTGACAACCCTGGCGCTCGCTCAGGACACAGAGGCGGTAGACCATGATCTGCGCCCATTTGTCCATCGCATTCTTGACATCGCTCCACTTCGACATGCCCTTGCCCAGGTTCTTGCCGCCGACGCGACGATCAATGCCTTCAGCGAGCGTCTCTGTGGTCATGGCGTCGGATGCCTGGAACTCGACCGCCACATCCCCGGTAAATGTCGGCTGTCCCGTCAGCGCCCACTGAACGCCGGAGATCCCGAGGCCGACCGGGATCACCGTCGACACGCCGTCGACCGCCGGCGATGTCGCGTTGACCCGCGTCATCACGACCCGGATGCGGAGGGTGCGCGGCGCCGGATCTCGAACCATTTCGTAGTCCTCGGCGAGGTCCTCGTACAGCCGTTCATAGAAGTAGTCGAGGACCTCCTGGACCTCGTCTTCCTTCAGATCGCGCTGGGCCTCGGCGTCGCGATAGAGCATGATTGGATCGAGGAGAATCCTGTCGTAGGTTGACCAAACAGCGTCCGGATTGACCCACCGGTACAGGGCTTCGTGCTTCTTTCCCCGCTCGAGCCGCTCGTAGTCCTCGAGGAACCCCGAGAGCTCGCTGGAACGAGCCTGCATCGTCTTCGCGCAGCCAACGACCAGGCCAAACAGGAGCAACGCGGCCAACAACCGCTTCATGGTTTGTCCTCCATTGGGGGCCCGCAGTCTAGG
>JALGZO010000368.1 GCA_025774865.1 bacterium
GAGAACGGGGGGTCGGTCGGCTCGCCGGCTTCGTCGAGAGACGTGTCCTTGTCGATGAACAGCTCACACGCGCCCGAGCCGTCGTCGATCGTGACCGTTCCGTCGAACCCCGGCGCGGGCCACGTCCCGGCGACGATCGCCACCTCGCGAAGCTCCACGAGCTCTCCTTCCCAGGTCTCGCCGAGAGTGGCGAGCTGGTTCGTCGTGAGCACGATCGGGGTCGGGGGCGCGCCGCCCTGGCTCTGCACGGTGATCGCCCCCGTGGAAGGATCGACAAAGGTCTGACCCTGGAGGGTGTTCACGAAGCCCGTGACGAGAACGTTGTCGCCGAGGACCACCTCCGGCGATTGAACGCCCGTCTGCAGAATCATGAGTCCGCCGGTGGCGTCCTGAATGAAGAACTGATTGTCGATCGTGCTGAGCGTGTCGGTATCGACGGTCACGATTCCCTGCACCGTGACGGTCTGGAAGAGCATGAGGGGGAAGCCCTGCGCGTCGTCCTCGTTCACCTGGGCGATCGGGATCGAGAAGAGCGACGTGGACTCGATGAAGATGGGGCTGGACCACGCCTTGTCGCCGTCGGACTGGGACACGATCACCTGATAGTAGAAGTCGCCCGGACCCGGCGTGTCGAACGTCGTCCAGTTGATCGACCCGGCGCTGCCGGTCTGCCTGATGAGCGTGGCGTTCCGGTAGAGACGCGCGTTCGCGAAGCCGTTGTCGATCGCCGACGCCTCCACCACGAACATGATCGAATCGGCGTCCGTGGAGTACTCGCTCCCCATCCAGTTGCCGTCGGCGGTGAACTTCAGCGAGATCCGGTCGGTGACGGGACTGACCTCCATGGCGAACGTCCGTCGGGCGGCCATGGCATCGAGCACGTCTTGCTTCGTGAGGGCGGTCGCCCACACGCCCGTGAGGGGGATGTTGCCAGCGTTGTTCGCCTGATCACCCCAACCTCCCTCGTGGTTGTCCTGGTTGCCCAGGGCGCCGATGTGCCACCCCTTGCCCAACGCCTCGAAGTACTCGCTCTCGTAGTCCGCGGAGCGCTTGCCGTTGATGACCTCGATGAACTGCATCCCCTGGTCGCCAGTCGAGTCGTACGCGAAGTCCTGAAACTGCGCCCAGGGTCCTTGGCCGGATCCGCTGTACGGATGGTTGAACCCCGCGACGAGCGGGTTTCCGAAGCGGTCATTGTTGTTGGCGATCAAGGCATAGGTGGCGGGCAGGTCGTACCGGAACACGCCCTGGTCGAGAACACCGATGAATTCCCAGATATTCACGTGCCCGAAGGCTCCGGGAACGCTCGTGGAGAGGCTGCCGTGCTCCTGGCCGGCGAGCGCGACGAAGACGCCGTTCTGCGTGAAATTATTGGCCGAACTCAGCAGCTGGCTGTATTCGGACGCGGACAAGTAGTGGGAGTGGTCGGTCACCGACAGGATGTCGATGCCGGCCGTGTCACGCGCGTACGCGAACGCTTCGTCCGGCGGCCCCGAGTTGGGTCCCTGGGCGTCGGAGGAGAACGTGGTGTGGGAGTGGAAATTGCCGTAGTACAGCGTGTACTGGGCGGCTGCCGGGGCGGCGAGCGGCGCGATCACGAGGGCGGCCAGGGCGAGTTGCCGCATGAGGAGCTCCTGGTGGCGATCGTCGGGGCTCCGACGAGGACGAAACCCCGCCCCACTATATCGCAAAAGCGCCCCGGGCGGGTCGTGGCCGCACGAAACGGGCCGGAGCCCGTGAGGGCCCGGCCCGGCGTCTTCAGGCTTGACTACTTCTTGTCCTCGTCCACCACTTCGAAGTCGGCGTCGACGGCCTGGTCGTCATCCTTCCCCGGCGTCTCGGTGTCGCCCGCCGGCGCGTCCGGCGCGTCCGTCTTCGCGTACATCTTTCCGGCTTCCTCGTGCCAGATCTTCTGGAGCGCGTCCGACGCTTCCTTCACGGCGGCGTCGCTCTCGCCTTTGAGGGCCTCCTTCACCTTCTCGCAGCCTTCCTCGAGGCGCTTTCTCGAGTCGGCGTCGAGCTTGTCGCCGAGCTCCGCCATCTGCTTTTCGGTCTGGTAGACGGACTGGTCCGCGTTGTTGCGAATCTCGACCTTCTCTCGACGCTCCTTGTCTTCCCCGGCGTGCGCCTCGGCGTCCTTCATCATCTTGTCGATCTCGGCATCGGAGAGCCCGCTCGATGCCTCGATGTGGATGGACTGCTCCTTGTTGGTCGCTTTGTCCTTCGCCGTGACTTGCAAGATGCCGTTCGCGTCGATGTCGAAGGTCACTTCGATCTGAGGTATGCCGCGCGGCGCCGGCGGGATGCCCGTCAGGTGGAACTTCCCGATCGACTTGTTGTCGATCGCCATGTCGCGCTCGCCCTGTAGCACGTGAATCTCCACCTCGGGCTGGTTGTCCGAAGCGGTCGAGAAGGTCTGACTCTTGCGCACCGGAATCGTCGTGTTGCGCTCGATCAGTTTCGTGCCTACGCCGCCCAGCGTCTCGATACCGAGCGAGAGTGGGGTGACGTCGAGAAGCAGGACGTCCTTCTGTTCGCCCGAGAGGACCCCGCCCTGGATCGCGGCCCCGATCGCGACGACCTCGTCCGGGTTCACGCCGCGATGCGGCTCCTTCCCGAAGAGTTCCTTGGCGATCGCCTGCACCTTGGGGATCCGCGTCGATCCGCCGACGAGGATGATTTCGTCGATGTCGGCCGAGCTCAGACCCGCGTCACTGAGGGCCGCCAGGCACGGATCCTTCACGCGATCGAAGAGCTTGTCGCAGATGCGCTCGAACTCCGCCCGGCTGAGCTTGACATTCAAGTGCTTCGGGCCGGTGGTGTCGGCCGTGACGAACGGGAGATTGACTTCCGTCTCCGGCGTCGTGGACAGCTCGCACTTGGCCTTCTCCGCGGCCTCCTTGAGGCGCTGGAGGGCCATCGAGTCGTTTCGGAGATCGTTGCCCGGGTTGTCCTTCAGGAACTGTTCCGCGAGCCAGTCGATGATCTCCTGGTCGAAGTCGTCGCCACCGAGGTGACCGTCGCCGTTCGACGCCTTGACCTCGAAGACACCCTCGCCGAGCTCCAGAATGGAGATGTCGAAGGTCCCGCCGCCCAGGTCGAACACGGCGACCTTCTCTTCCTTCTTCTTGTCGAGGCCGTACGCGAGCGACGCGGCGGTCGGCTCGTTGATGATGCGCTTCACATCCAGACCGGCGATGCGGCCGGCGTCCTTCGTCGCCTGGCGCTGCGCATCGTTGAAGTAGGCCGGGACGGTGATGACCGCCTCGGTCACCTTCTGCCCGAGGAAGTCCTCGGCCGTCTGCTTCATCTTCTGCAGAATCAACGCGGAGATCTCGGGCGGCGACTGTGTCTTGCCACCGATCTCGACGCGAGCGTCTCCATTACTTCCCTTGACGACCTTGTACGGGACCTCGGAGATCTCGGTGCCGACCTCGTCGTACTGACGCCCCATGAAGCGCTTGATCGAGTAAACGGTGTGGTCGGGATTCGTGACCGCTTGGCGTTTCGCGATCTGTCCGACGAGTCGCTCGCCGTCCTTGCCGAAGCCGACGACGGAGGGCGTGGTCCGCTGCCCCTCGGAGTTGGGAATCACGACCGGGTTGCCGCCCTCGAGGACGGCCACGCACGAGTTCGTGGTTCCGAGGTCGATGCCGATGATCTTTCCCATGTCAAACTCCCCCTGATGGGTTTCGCGATCTGGTTCGTCTCTGAACAATCGTCTCGCAAGAGGCGTGCCGCGGGGACCACGCCCCGTCGTGCGCCGTAACTCTGTATGATGGTGTAGATTGCGGATCCTGCCGGCCGGGCCGTCCGGGGTCGGCCTGCCGGCGGGTGCCATTCTGGCCGTCGCCTTGGCAGAGCTTGGGAGCGGGCTGGCAGCCTCGTGGCCCGCTCTCCCCGGGGAGCGGCGGGTGTCCGACGGCGCTTCCCGAGCCCGAGCCCGAGTCCGACCGGCCGGACCGGCCGACGCGGCGGGTCGACGGTGGCGGCGGGCGGAGCCCCGCGATTCGGGTGGACGGCGGTTGCGTCGCGTGAGCTTGCTTGGTCCATGTTGGTACTATTTGCAATGTATGTCTTCGCAAATATATGCAAATGTTATGACGGTTACTTTTTGATCGGTGAATGCAACTTGCTCCTTGGATCGTGTCCATCAGAAGTGATATCCTAGGGATCCTGCCGCCCCACGGGTCGTTTTCGATTCCCGTCGGCTCGGGAGGATCAGCCGCGAGAGCACTCGCCGAGAATCATCCGGCCTGACATCGGAGCTGTCGAACACCATGGATGTCGTACCTCACGTGATTATGATGCTAGGAGCGCCGCCGCAATTTCTCAGCGGATTCACGTGGGGCGATGTCGTCTGGCTGCTCCTTGTCGTGATTCTCCTCGTCGGCGGAATCGTCGCGTCGTGGCGACAGAAGCGAATCGCGGTGGAGAAGGACCTCGCGATCCTGCGCTCCACGTCATTGCCCACGTACCGCCAGACGTTGCGGCAAATCCAACGGGAGCTGGATCGCGCCCGCCGCTTCTCTCGCCCGCTCACCATGGTTGTCGTGCGAGTGGAGAATTACGAGCGGCTGGAGGTCGGTTACGGACGGCGCCGGGAAGACCCCCGTCAGCGTGAGTCGCGACTCATCGCCGCGTGCGGCAGTCGGATCATGTTTGCGCACGTCGGTCTCATCCTCCAGGAGGGCCTGCGGGAGATGGACCTCGTCACGCTCGACGTCGTCGGGCGACGGTACGTGGTAGTGCTTCCCGAGTGCGCCCGGTCGGAGGCGTCGAGTCTCGTAACGCGCCTGGAGAGGCTGGTGCGACGGGGTACCGGCGTCGGAATCGAGAGCGGCGTCGCCGAGGTGGGCGCCGATGGACTGATTGTGAGCGACTTGCTCACGAAAGCCACGGAACGGTGCGAGAACGGCGGAAAGGAAGAGATCCTTTCCGAGCCCTCTGACGAGGTAGTGGCCGGGAAGTCCCGGATGTTGGCCTAGCCGCACCCGGGCGGTCGTCCTGCGCCCCGACGGATCTTCCGCATCGAATGCCGTCTCGTGAACGAGAGACGGAGGGTTGCATGCGATTCATTTCAATGGTGACGGCGGCACCGCACCGGCGCCCCTGGTACGAAAGGCAAGGTCGGCGCCCGCTGCCGGTGGAAACGGACGAGATCCGCTACAAGCGGATCATGGACGTGATCCTCGCCTTGATAGTGCTCCCGGCGGTGCTTCCCCTCCTCGCCCTGTGTGCGGCCGCGATTCGGCTCGACACTCCGGGTTCGATCTTCTTCATGCAGGAACGTACCGGCCAGGGAGGGCGTCGCTTCCGCATGTTCAAGTTGCGGACGATGGTTCAGAACGCGCACGAGATCAAAGACCAGTTCGCGTACCTGAACGATCTCAAGGCTCCGGATTTCAAGATCCTGGATGATCCGCGCGTCACGCGCGTCGGGCGAGTCCTGCGCAAGACGAGCCTCGACGAGCTTCCGCAGGTCTTCAACGTGCTGCGGGGCGACATGACGTTCGTCGGGCCTCGGCCTACGTCGTTCAGCTCCTCCACGTACAGCGACTGGCATACCGCTCGACTCGAGGCGAAGTCCGGCATCACGGGCCTCTGGCAGGTATCCGGGCGAAACGACCTCGAGTTCGACGAGCGGGTCCGTCTCGATATCGCCTATCAGAGACATCAGTGCATGTGGCTGGACCTCCAGATCCTGGCCCGGACCGTGGTCGCCGTGATCACGCGAAGGGGGGCCAACTGATCCCCTGACGCACGATCGTCTCGACTCGCCCCGAGAGGATTCGGCCGGATGGACCCGGATACGACACCCGATCACGTGATCGTCCCAGTATCTCCAGATCGTGTGAGGCTCGATGAAGCGGCTGGTCGAGAGCGGCTGCTCCGATACTCGCGCCGCCTCGATTGGCGGTTCCTGCTTCCCGATCCCCACCTCGGCCGGGTCGCTCTCCTCGGGGAAGCCGATCCGATCCTCGTCGAGGCACTCCGAGAGTTCAGCGACTCGTTCTTTCGATTGGAGCGCGGGACGGAGTGGATCGGCGATCGCGAGAACGGCTGCGACGTCGTCGTCGTGCGGTCGCTCCAACGGGAGGCTCTCGCGACGGCGTCGCGTCTCCTTCGCGAGGGCGGCTTCCTGTACTGGGAGATCGGCCCGGACCGCCCTGGCCGCTTCCCCTCGTCGGCCGAGTTCCGCAGCCTTCTCCAGGAGCTGGGTTTCCGGGGCGTCCGGCCCCACTGGCACCGGCCGAGCTTCCGCGCGTGCTTGGAGATCGTTCCCCTTCGCGACGAAGAAATGATCAGCTACGTACTCGGGCGAAGGGCGGGCAGCTGGCGCGGCGCGGCCCGGCTCGCCGTCGGGCGAAGTTTGCGTCGTCTCGGGCTCCTGAGACTTCTCGTGCCGTGCTGGAGCGTCGTGGCCTGCCTCGACCCCGGGAGGCAGGCGGACGAGTGAACGCGGTGACCAGCTACCTGCACCAGGAATGGGGACGGCTGTATCCCGGCCGGCCGGAACCCCGGACCCTCCGTTGCTTCCTGAAGACTCCGCGCTTCCGGGCGTCGAGCCACGTGCTGTTCTTCGTGTTCGTGGACGACGCTCCCGATCCGGAGTTCGTCGTGAAGGTGTCACGGCTCCCCGGCGACGATCGCTGGGTCGATCGCGAGGCGGCCAACCTGATCGAGGTCCAGGGGGCCCGCGCTCCGGGATTCGACTCGATCCCCCGAGCCGCGGCCTACGAGACTCATGACGGTCTGCGGATGCTCGTACAGACGGCGCTCCGCGGAGAGACCATGGATCGCGCGTACGTCCGGGCTCGCCCCGACCTGTGCGTCCAGACAGTTGCCGCGTGGCTCTCGGAGCTCCACGGTGCCACCGGCGCGCAGGTCGACGCGGCCGAGTGGCGACGAGTCATCGACGACCCTCTCGATCGCCTGGACACGCTCTGCGCCGATCGCCCCCCCGAGCGCGCGCTGATCCGGCGCACCCGGGAGACCGTCGCTCCCCTACGAGAGGCGTCGATCCCCCTCGTGTTCGAGCACGGTGATCTGAGTGCGCCCAACCTCTTGATCGACGAGCGTGGCCGCGTCGGTGTCGTCGATTGGGAGCTGGCCATCCCGCGGGGCCTCCCCGCCACCGACCTGTTCTTCTTCTTGACCTTCGTCGCGTTCGCGCGGGGCCGAGCGCACTCTCGCCGGAGCTGGCTGGCGGCGTTCCGTGACGCGTTCTTCGGTCCAGACGCTTGGGCCGCAGGCCGGATCCGGGAGTACGCGCGCGCCCTTCGCCTACCGGCCGAGACGCTCGAGCCCCTGTTCGTCTCGACCTGGGCGCGCTACGTCGCCGGGGAGGCCTCTCGGCTCGGCGCCGACGATATCTCCGGGAAGGGGGGAGCGGGTGAGCTCGTGGAGTGCATCGCCTCGAGTCGATTCCGGATCCTGTGGGAGTACGCGGTGGACCATCGCCACGAGCTTCACCTGACCGACGAGTGGGGGATGGCCTCGTGACACGGTCCTCTTCGCTGCGGATTCTGACCTATCACCGGGTGGCGGATGTGGGCCGTCGCCCGCGACTCGATCCACGCCTCATCAGCGCCACGCCCGCCGAGTTCGACAAGCAAATGGGTCACCTCGCGAAGAACTACCAGGTCGTCTCTGCGACGGACGTTCTGGAGGCAATCGAGTTCGGCCGTCCGCTGCCTCGGCGTGCCGTCCTCGTCACGTTCGATGATGCCTATCGCGACTTCGCGGAGGTGGCCTGGCCGATCGTGAACCGCCACGGTCTCACCGCGACTCTCTTCGTGCCCACGGCGTATCCCAACCACCCGGAGCGCGGTTTCTGGTGGGATCGTCTGTTCCGGGCGTTCACGTACACGCCGCGGTCGAGCGTCGTGGAACCGGCCGTTGGCGAGCTCCCGCTCGGCCCCCCCGAGGAGAGATATGCGAGCCTCCGCCGGATGCAGATTCGGATCAAGGAGCTCCCGCACGAGGAGGCGATGTCGCTCGTCGACGAGTTGTGCGAGCAGCTCGGCGAGAACGGCGACGCGGTCCCGACCGTGCTCGACTGGGACGAGCTTCGTCGTCTGGATCGGGAAGACGTGACGATCGGGGCCCACACGCGCTGGCATCCGCTCCTGACCCGAGTCCCTCCCCAGCGGGTGCGAGAGGAAGTGGTCGGATCGCAGGCGGACGTGGCCGAAGCGATCGGGCACGTCCTCCCCATGTTCTCCTATCCGAACGGATCGCACGATGACATCGTCGTCGATGTCCTGGAGAAGGAGAGCTTCCGGATCGGACTCACTCAGCGCGCCGGCCTGAACGACCTGCGCACGGTTCCGGCGCTGCGTCTCTGCCGGACCAACATCACTCGGCGCAGCACGTTCCCGATCTTCCGTGTTCGGCTGCACCCGTGGGCAGACCGACTGGATCGCTGGCGCAAGCGGCGTCCGGCCGCCTGACGTCGACTTCGGGAGAGATGATGAAGATCGCCTACACCATGTCACGCTTTCCCAAGCTCACGGAGACCTTCGTTCTCTACGAGATTCTGGCTCTCGAGTCGCAGGGGGTCACCGTGGAGGTCTACCCGTTGCTTCGAGAACACGGGAGCGTGGAGCATCCGGAGGCGGTGCGGTTGACGCGTCAGGCGCACTACCATCCCTTCGTCTCGCTCCCGATCTTGTGGGCGAACGCCCACTTCGCAGCGCGAAAGCCGATCCGGTACCTCGGGCTGATCCTGGAAGTCCTCGGCGGGACCCGGCGGAGTCGGAACTTCCTCGTGGGTGCGCTCGGCATCTTCCTGAAGTCGGTACGGTTCGCATACGAGATGGAGCGGTCCGGCGTAGATCACCTTCATGCGCACTTCGCCACCCACCCGGCCGTCGCCGCCTTGATCGTTCATCGACTCACCGGCATCCCGTTCAGCTTCACCGCCCACGGATCGGATCTGCACGTCGACCG
>JALGZO010000369.1 GCA_025774865.1 bacterium
AGGCCGAACAGCGCCAGCGCCGCCGCCCGCCCGACTCGCGCTCCCTCCGCCCCCCGAAGTAGAAGAGCAATTACTCCAGGCCGTCCCCGGCCGAAATATGTCGGACCCGTCGTCGGAAGGATCGCGGTGATTCGTTCAGGACTCTTGGTTGTCGCCGTCTGGGCCGTGATCGGCGCCCACACGTTGTGTACTGTGGGAGTGCTCGCGCACGAGTGCCGCTGCGACGTCGAGTGTGTCTGCGATCACGAATCCGAGTGCGAAGCCGATCCCTGCGGCGAGGTCCTGCTCCGCAAAGACGACAATGTCTATTCCGCCGTCGTGACGAAACCCGCGGCCACGGTGCACCCGCGCGAGCGATCTTCCTCTCCTGATCTGAACCAGGTTCCGCTTTTCCGGGCTTGATCGTCCCCCCGGGCCGGTCCCGGGAGCACTCACCGGATTGCGCCCTGCGCGCACTCAGGCTGTTTTCTCTTTCAGGAGACTCTGCATGACACGAACGCGAGTCCTCGCGTGGTCGGCGGGTGGCGTTGTCGCATTGTCCGGCTGCTCCACCGCGGGGCCGCCCGAGGTCGCTCCCGAACTGCGGGCGCTCGGCCGAGGCCTGACGGCGTACGAAGCGCCCGCCTCGCGACCCTCACTCGTCGTGTCCTCGGGCGATCTCAGCCTCCGCGATGCGCTCTCTCTCGCTTTGCTCCACAACCCTGGTCTCGCCGCCGACTCGTGGGAGGTCCGCGCCCGCGAGGCGGAGTCGGTCCAGGCGGGACTGCGCCCGAACCCGGAGCTGGCCCTCGAGGTCGAGAACTTCGCCGGGTCCGGGTCACTCGGTGGCTTTGACGGCGTCGAGACAACGCTCGCTCTGTCACAGGTGCTCGAGCTCGGCGGGAAGCGAGCGAATCGCGTCGAGGAAGCGCGTTTCGACCGCGATCTCGCGGCGTGGGATTACGAAGTTCGACGAATCGATGTGCTGACCAGGACGGCGAAGGCATTCGTGGAGGTCTTGGCCGCCCAGGACCGAATCGCTCTGGCTGACACTCTGGTCGGCGTGGCCGAAGATGTCCTGGCATCCGTCTCCCGCCGCGTGAAGGCGGGCGGGGTTTCTCCGGTGGAGGAGCGTCGGGCCCGAGTCTCCCTGGAGATCAGCCGCGTCGAGCGGGACAAGGTGATTCGGGCGCTCGATGTCGCGAGGGCTCGGCTGAGCACGACCTGGGGAGCCTCGACGCCGGCTTTCGACCGTGCCGTGGGGCGCCTCGAGCCTCCGACGGATCGCGAGGTGCCGAGCCTCGAAACGCTGGCGCGGCGTCTCGAGCAGAGTCCGGAGGTCATGCGCTGGGCGACGGAGCTCGACCGACGGCGGGTCTCTCGGGAGGTCTTCAAGTCGGGCGGCGTCCCCGATCTGACGCTCGGCGGCGGTGTGCGGCATTTCATGGCTTCCGTTTTCAGGTTGACGATACCCTACTAGGGTATGGTATCAGTGCGTCGAGGAGGTCTCGAATGGCGCATCTGATCCGTGACAAGAAGAAGCTCCTGAATCGCGTCCGACGTCTCCGGGGGCAGCTCAATGCGATCGAACGCGAGCTGGAGGAGGAGCGTGACTGCACGGAAACGTTGCAGACGATCGCCGCCTGCCGGGGAGCGATCAACGGTCTCATGGCCCAGGTCCTGGAGGGGCACATTCGCTTTCACGTCGTCGACCCGGACAAGAAGCCGACGTCCGAGCAGGCGCGGGCCACGCAGGAGCTCATCGACGTCATCAAGGCGTACCTGAAATGAATGTGACGAGTGGCTGGACCGTGATTGGAGTGGCTTGCGTCGCGTTCGCGGGGCTGCCCGCGGAGGGCTCCGAAATCACCGAGGCGGAGTTTCTGTCCCGTTTGACGGACGAGCATCCGTCGATCGTCGCCCTCGGGGACGAGCTGGCCCGGGCCCGAGGCGCTCGGCGAACGGCCCGGACCGAGAATCCCGATCTCGCGTTCGAACGGGAGGCGCCTCAGGATGTTCCCGCGCAGTCCACCGTGACGCTGAGCTGGCGCCCGCCGTTGGACGGCCGCCGCGGACTGACGAACGAGGCGGCCGAGGCCGGGGTGGCGGCGGCGGAACGCCGATTCGAGTGGGAGCGGCTCCGACTTCGAGAGGAGTTGCGCGAGTTGTTCGCTCGATGGTCGTTTGCCGTGGATCGCCGGGATCTCTTCGCGGATCTCACCGAACGGACGCGGCAGCTCGCCGCGCGGTCGCGGGCCCGGGCCTCTACCGGAGCAGAGTCGGGCCTGTCCGCCCAACGACTCTCGCTCGCGGCTGCGGAGGCTCGGAGTGCACTCGCCGGAGCGGAGACCGAGCTCGTTCGCGTCGGCGCGCAGCTTCGCGCCATATTCCCCGAGCTCGCGCGGGAGACCCGTCCGGTTCGTCCGTCGCTCCCGGTGGCGTCCGCGGAGATCACGGCGGATCGTCCGGACGTCGCGGCTCGAGAGCTCGACGTGCAG
>JALGZO010000370.1 GCA_025774865.1 bacterium
AGGGATACCCCGGGTCGACCTCCCCCAGAACGCGCGTCCCGCTATCTCCCCGTGGCGACGCCTCTGAGGCCTGGATATTCGGCGAGAAGCGTATGGCGGAGCGAGGGATACCCCGGGTGCCCTCCCCCACGACGCGCGTCCCGCTACCTCCTCGCGGCGAGGCCTTCGCGGAACCGGAACCGCACGCCTTTCGGTAATGTCCTCCGAAACGCTTCGAGCTTCGCGGTCATCTCCGGCACGTCGTCCGGGTCCATGGCGAAGAACGTGACGGTGTGCCGGGCCGGGATGATGCGCGGCTTGGATAGGGTCAGGTCCGCGAGCGCGGTCCATTTCTCCGGAATCTCCGGGAACCAGATCTCGAAGATCATCGCCATGTCCACGCCGTAGGTCTCGGCCTGCTCGCGGAGCCAGTCCCGGCTGTCCCAGTCCGTGACGTCGCGGTGAGTCCGCAACTTCAACGCGTCTCTCGAGGCGAGTCCCCAGAGATCCAGGACGTACTCGTCGTTTCGATAGGATGTCCAGCCGAGGTCGTTCACGGCCACCGGGCGGGGGTGAAACTCCGTGATGAAGCGGTGCATCTGGTAATGCATCTCGTGCACGTTGTTGGAGGCGATCGGCAATGTCGCGAACACGTGGAGGTAGGGGTAGCACGCGCCTCCGATGAAGACGCCGAGGAACGTCGCGGCGCGCAAGCGCGATCCCCCGAAGAAGATGCTGCCGAGACCGGCGCGGTGGAGGTACATCAGGGCGAGAATCGTCGACGCCCAGATGTAGATCTCGTAGCGGTTGTACCAACCGAACTTGCCGATCGCGAGATGCATGAGTACGGCCGCTGCGGACCACGTCGCGAACGCCCGCTCGATCGGCGGCCTCCGGCTGAACACCGCCGGTAGGAGGACGATCAGGCTCAGCGTGAGGAGTGCTCCCTGACGATGTCCCAGGTTGCGCGAGATCGTCTTGAACACCTCCGGCAGATTGCCGCCGCCGTACAGCGGTGTGAGCTTGGCGGTCACGGAAGTCGGGAGTGGACCGAGCCCGTTCGACATCAGAAAAGCCGAAAAGGCGCCGACGGGAATCGCGATGAGGAGGCCGCACAGGATGGCCGCGCGGAGTCGTCGCCGCCACGCGAGGTACGCGAGGGCGGGCAGCGAAAGCGCGAGGAGCTCGTACCGAACGAGCGGTCCGACGACGATGGCGGCGTAGAACCACCGGGATGGTCTGTCTTCCTCTTGGTCCCGGATCATCCCCAGTACCATCGCGGCTGCGAGCAGCACCTGCAGCGTGTGCTCCATTCCCGAGAAGGACAGTCCCAGGAGATTCGTGGCGACGATCGTTCCCACGAGAACCACCGGGACCATCCAGCGCCGTTCTGGCCACGCCGACGCCGGGAACGCCGCTTCGATCAGCCGGTGGAACACGACGATCGTCGCCACCGTCAGAAGGACGTTCACGACCAAGGGCAGCCAGTAGCACCCGGGCAGCTGCATGAGAGGTGCGAGCAGAAACGGCCAGATGATGCTGGAACAGGGGGCGGACACTTCGCCGAGGTTCACGCCGTAGTGCCCGCGGATGAGGTTCTCGGCGAGCGCGAAATGGATGTACGCGTCGTCGAGCGTGTACATGAAGAGGCCGCCGTTGAGCCACAACATGAGGGAGAGCTCGATCGCGAACAGCGCGAGAAAAACTCCGACACCGATCGTCACGGCACCGCGGCCGGTGCCGGCGAACGAAGGAAGGGAGTTCACGTGCTCAGGCCTTCGGACCGATCATCTCCTCCGCGCGCACCCACTCTTCGAACTGGTCCTCGCTCAGGAGCTCGAGCTGGAGCGCCGCCTCGCGAAGCGTGATCCCCTCGCTGTAGGCCGTCTTCGCGATCTTCGCCGCCTGGTCGTAGCCGATGTGCGGATTGAGCGCGGTCACCAGCATCAGCGACCGGTTCAAGAGCTCCGCGATCCTCTCCCGGTCGGCCTCGATCCCTACCACGCACCGCTCGCGAAACGAGTCGCAGGCGTCCGCGAGGAGCCGCGACGATTGGAGCACGTTGTGGATGATGACGGGCTTGTAGACGTTCAGCTCGAAATTTCCCGAGGCCCCACCGAACGTGACGGCGGCGTCGTTCCCGATCACCTGCGCGCACACCATCGTGATCGCCTCGCACTGGGTGGGGTTGACCTTGCCCGGCATGATCGAGCTGCCCGGCTCGTTCGCCGGGAGCCGAATCTCGCCGATCCCGCAGCGCGGCCCGGAGCCCAGCCATCGCAGGTCGTTCGCGATCTTGTGCAGCGCGACCGCCACCGTCTTCATCGAGGCGGAGAGATGGACGAGCGCATCGTGCGCAGCGAGCGCCTCGAACTTGTTTGGTGCGGTCACGAACGGCAGCCCCGTGAGCTCCGCGATCTTCGCCGCGATCCTCTCCGCGAACTCCGGGTGGGTGTTGAGCCCGGTGCCCACGGCGGTGCCGCCCTGCGCCAGCTCGTAGACGCGGGTCAGTGCATCGCGGATTCGCGCGGCGCCGTTCTCCACCTGTTGTGCGTAACCCGAGAATTCCTGTCCGAGGGTCAAGGGCGTGGCGTCCATGAGGTGCGTTCGTCCGATCTTCGTGACTTCGGAGAACTCGCGGGCCTTCGCGCCGAGTGCTTCGTGGAACCGTTCGAGGGCGGGAAGGAGCTCCTCGTGGATCTGACAAGCCGCCGCAACGTGCATGGCGGTGGGGAAGACGTCGTTCGACGACTGCGACTTGTTGACGTCGTCGTTGGGATGGATGGGGTCCTTGCTACCGACCTCGCCACCGGCGAGCTCGATCGCCCGGTTCGCGATCACCTCGTTCGCGTTCATGTTCGATTGCGTACCGCTGCCCGTTTGCCAGACGACGAGCGGGAAGTGATCGTCCAGTTTTCCCGAGACGACCTCCTCCGCCGCCGAGACGACGAGGTCGGTCTTCTCCCGGGACAGCGCGCCGAGCTCCTGGTTCGTCAGGGCCGCCGCCTTCTTGACGATCCCCAGCGCGCGAATCATCGAGCGCGGGAATCGGTGGCCGCCGATCGGGAAGTTTTCCAGAGAACGTGCGGTCTGCGCGCCGTAGTAACGGTCGACGGGAACCTCGACCTTGCCCATCGTGTCGGTCTCGATTCGGGTCTTTCCCACGGGGGGCCTCCTTGCCGGAAGCGGCGGGCTCGGGGTTTTCGGACGCGGATCTTAGCAGAGGGCTCGCAGCCCGTCACCGAGCGCCCCTTCCCGCGAGACTTTTGACCGGATCGAAGTTACGCTGCCGGGGCGAGGAGGAACATGCCGGCCGCCACTATCGTGATCGTGTTCGGATCGTGGGCGCTCCTGCTCGGGCTCGTCCTTTGGGTGCGAGCGAAGACGTCGGATGACGGCGAGGGCGAACCCTGATGGGGGGCGCCAATCAGGGCTGGCTCCTCTTCGGGATCGGGCTCTACCTCGCTGTGATCCTCGCTGTCGGGTTCGTGACCTGGCGGCGCATGCGCTCCCTCGACGATTTCGTGCTGGGCGGTCGCCGCCTGTCGCCGTTCTCGGCCGCGCTGTCCGAGCGTGCCTCCGGTGAGAGTGCCTGGTTCCTGCTCGGGCTCCCGGGGGCGGCCTATGTCGCCGGGTTCGCGGAGTTCTGGACGGTGATCGGAAGCTCGTTCGGGATCTTCCTGTCCTGGACGCTGATCGCCCGCCGGCTGAACGAGGAGTCGCGGCGGGCCGGTGCGCTCACGATCCCGGACTTTCTCGAGTCCCGGTTCGGTGACAACACGAGAGTTCTTCGCGTCGTCGCCATGATGATCATCCTGTTCTTCTACACGGCGTACGTCGGGGCGCAGTTCGACGGCGCCGGGAAGATCCTGGAGACGACGTTCGGGAGCAGCCTCCAGGGGATCGCCGACGGCCTCGGCTCGTTGATCCGTGGCGTCACGTTCGGAGCCGTGGATCCCGCGCTCACCCCGAAGGAAGCCGGGATGATCCTCGGCGCGATCGTGGTCGTCTTCTACACATTCATGGGCGGGTTCATCGCGGTCGTGTGGACGGACGTCGTGCAGGGACTCTTGATGATGTCGGTCGTGGTGGTGTTGCCGCTCCTCGGGCTCGCGGCACTCGGGGGACCGTCCGGAATGGTCGAAGCGATCGTCTCACGCACCGCGGCCACGCTTCCCGAGATGCCGGCGGAAGACGCGGCCAAGGTGGCGGTCGGCTTCGACGCGCTTCGGATGTCGGCCGGCAAGGTCGGGTGGGGCCTCGTGAACGGAGTCATGTTCGGCGGCCTCATGTGGGGGCTCGGCTACCTCGGGCAGCCGCACCTCCTCGCGCGGTACATGGCGATTCGGAGCCCCGAGGACGTTCGAACGGGGCAGACGATCGCGGTGATGTGGGTGCTCCTCGCGTACTGGGGGGCAGCTTTTGTCGGGATCATGGCGATCGGTCTGCTCCCGGATCTCGACTACGCGAACCGCGAGCAGGTCATGCCGCTCTTGGCGCTCAAGCTCCTGCCGGGGTGGCTCGCGGGACTCGCGATCGCCGGCGCGATGGCGGCCATGATGTCCACCGCCGACTCCCAGCTCCTGGTCGCGACGTCGGCGCTCATCGAGGACGTTTACGTGAAGCTCGTGAGGCCGACCGTCGACGCGGCACGGCTCGTTCTCCTGTCGCGCCTTGCCACCATCGGAATCGCGGCCGTCGCGCTCTTCCTCGCCTTCCGATCGAAGGACTTCATCTTCGATTCGGTGGAGTACGCGTGGACTGGCCTCGCCTCTTCCTTCGCGCCGGTCCTGCTCCTGTCGCTTCGGTGGAAGCAGATGACTCGGTGGGGGGCTCTCGCGGGCATGGTGAGCGGCATGGTGTCGACGATCGTCTGGAAGAACGTGGACGTGTTGGGGGCATTCCTCGACATCAAGCTCGCCACGTTCCTCATCGCGCTTCTGTTCGCGGTCGGGACGAGCCTCGCCACCCGGTCGGAGGCCGGCGAGTCGCGCGGCTGACTCTTGCCGGCGAAGACCCCCGCGAGTATCCTCACCCGATCGCTTCCGACCGATGAAGAGCCCTTCGGTCCCAGACAAAGAAGGGTTCGGCATCCCAACCTCTGGAGGCACTCATGTCTCGCCGGCCCCGCGCGCTCGGGCTCGTCTCGGGCGGCCTCGACAGCACGCTCGCGCTCGCGCTCATGAAGGAGCAGGACGTCGAGGTCGAGGCGGTGAACTTCTCGACCGGCTTCTGCTTCACCGACCACCACCGCGCGATGTCCTCCCCCAAGCACAAGCTCCGCAACGAGGCGCTGCGGGCGGGCGCGGATCTCGCCGTGCCGGTGACCGTCATCGACATCTCGCAAGAGTACTTCGACGATGTTCTGCTTCGCCCGAAGCACGGGTACGGCGCGAACATGAACCCGTGCCTCGACTGTCGCGCGTACATGCTCGCTCGAGCGCGAGAGCACATGGAAGAGATCGGCGCGGACTTCATCTTCACGGGCGAGGTGCTCGGGCAGCGGCCGAAGTCGCAGTTCCGCAAGGCGCTCGGGATCGTCGCGGATGAGTCGGGGCTCGGAGACCGGCTGCTGCGTCCGCTCTCGGCCCGGCTCCTGCCGCCGACCCGGCCCGAACGCGAGGGCTGGATCGATCGGTCGAAGCTCCTGGGCATCTCCGGACGCAGCCGGAAGCTCCAGATGGAGGAGGCCGCGAGGCTCGGTCTCGACCTCGAGGACATTCCGCAGCCAGCCGGAGGGTGCTGCTTCCTCACGGACGAGTCGTACGCCCGCAAGCTCAAGGACTGGCTGGACCACCAGGAGGAGCCGAAGCATGACGCGGAGGCGTTCGTACTCCTGAAGGTGGGGCGACACCTGCGGCTCAACGACGAAGTGAAGGTCGTCGTGGGTCGGGATGAGGCTGAGAATCGTTTCCTCGCGTCGTATCGCAGGGGGCGGTGGGAATTCTGGGCTCGCGACTTCACGGGACCGACCGTCCTGGTGGAGTCGGCGCGCGATCTCCAGTGGGAGGAGATCGAGAAGGTCGCCGCGATTACCGCCCGCTACGGCCACGGCCGGGACGAAGAGGGGGTCACCGTTTGCTACCGAGTTCCGGGAGGGCCGAACGAGTTGCTCTCCACGGTGGACGAGCGTCCGATCGAGGAGATCTCGGTGTCGGTATCACGGCTCGAGGAGATCGAGCCTTTTCGCGTGTGATGCGGCGAGTCTGGCCGGGGCTGCTCGCGCTCGGTCTCGTTTCGTGCGCACGCGGCCCCGTCTCGGGCGACCTGGCCGGCTGGAACGTCCTGTTGATCACCATCGATACGCTGCGCGCCGATCGGCTCGGGTTCATGGGGTACGACGGCGTCGAGACCCCGGTGCTCGACGATCTCGCCGCCTCCGGGGTCGTCTTCGACGGTGCCGTGTCGTCGGCGCCCGTCACGTTGCCGGCGCACGCGACGATTCTCACCGGGCTATATCCTCCGGCGCACGGCGCGCTGGACAACGGCTTTTACTCGCTGCCCGAAGGCGTTCCCACCCTCGCGACGATCTTGAAGGAGGAAGGCTACGACACGGCCGCCGTGATCGGCGCGTACGTGCTCGTCGATCGCGCCGGCCTCGACGCCGGGTTCGACGTCTACGACGACGAGTTCACGAAGCCGCGGCTCCGCGGGCAAGCGTACCGCGAACGGCGGGCCGCGGAGGTCACGGCCAAGGCGGCGGCGTGGCTCGAGAGTCGATCCTCGAAAGCGCCGTTCTTTCTGTGGGCGCACTACTTCGATCCGCACGCGCCCTACGATCCGCCGGAGCCGTACGCCACGCGTTATCGATTGCGCCGGTACGAAGGCGAAATCGCCTACACCGACGAATTGATCGGGCGTCTCCTGGAGGCCGTGCACGCGGCCGGCGAGCTGGATCGGACGCTCGTCGTCGTCACCGCCGACCACGGAGAGGCGTTCGGAGACGGCGGCGAGATGACGCACGGAATGTTGCTTCGAGGGAGCACGTTGCGGGTGCCGCTCGTCCTGGCCGCGGCCGGTCGGCTCGCGAAGGGGCGGCGCGTCGCCGAGGTCGTGGGCACGGCCGACGTAACGCCGACAATCCTCGATCTCCTGGGCGTGAGTGGACCGGGTGACGTTCACGGGATCTCGTTGCTTCCGGCGATCCGAGGTGAACGGCGGGAGGAGCACTACGTGTACTCGGAGACGCGCCTTCCCACGGACGAGTTCGGATGGTCCATGCTCGCCGGCGTGCGGGGGGATCGCTGGGCGTGGGTTCGCGCTCCGCGCCCGGAGCTCTACGATCTGGAGGCGGATCCCGGCGAGTCGAACAGCCTGCACGAGGCCCGTCCCGGTCTCGTGGAGCGTCTCGACGGTCTCGTTGGCGAGATCCTCGATCGTGGCCGCGAGTCGGTAGCCCGCGCCCACCTCTCCGACGAGCAGGTGTCGGCGCTGCGCTCGCTCGGGTATCTCGTGTCGCACGAACCGCCGCCGTCCACGGGCGAGGACCCCAAGGACATGATCTACATTCAGGCGGAAGGCAACCTCCTCATGAACTACCTGGACCGCGGCGAGCCGGAACGGGTGCTGGAAGGAATGGAGAGCCTCCTCGAGAAGACTCCGCTGAATCGCGAGCTTCTCATGCTGCGGGCTCAGGCGAACGCCAGGCTCGGGAATCTGGAGCCGGCCATCGCCGACATGCGGGAGTGCCTCGCGACCGGGGGATCACTCGAGGTGGACGGGACTCTGCTCGCGATGTGGTTGAACCAGGCGGGGAAGTCGGGGGAAGCGGAAGCGCTTCTCGAGAGCTTCGTCGAGGCGGAGCCCGACTTCGCGCAGCACTCGTACAATCTCGGGAACCTGCTCGGGGAGCTCGATCGAACCGAGGAGGCGGTCGCCGCGTACGAGCGTGCCCTCGAGCTCGATCCCGACAACATTCCGGCCCTCGTCAACCTCGGCTTCGCGTTGAGCCGGTTGGAGGGGGACGCGAGAGACGTCGATCGCGCGCGCGAAGCGATCGACCGAGCGATCGAGTTGGCGCACGACGACGTTCCGTCACTCATGAAGATCGATCTCTGTCAGAACCTGGGTCTCCTCGAAGAAGGTCTCGCAGTGGCGCGCGAGCTTCAACAGAAGCCGAAGCTCCGCGGGATCACGCGGCAGCAGCTCGCGGATGCGCTACGTCGGCTGCAGGAAACCGAGGCGGAATGAAACGTCTCGCGCCGCTGGTCGCACTCGGCCTCGTATCCTGTGCGAAAGGGCCGGAGGTCGGAGACCTCGCGGGCTGGAGCGTCCTGCTCATCACCATCGACACGTTGCGGGCGGACCGCCTCGGCTTCGCCGGCTACGGCCCGGCGGAGACTCCGAACCTCGACCGGCTCGCGGAGGAAGGCATCGTCTTCGAGGGCGCGATCGCCGCGGGGCCGGTGACATTGCCGTCGCACGCGACGATTCTGACCGGCCTTTATCCGCCGTCCCACGGTGCGCTCGACAACGGGTTCTACGGACTCCCCGACGGCGTGCCCACGCTGGCGACCCACTTGAAGGGCGCCGGCTACGCGACCGGTGCCGTCATCGGTGCCTACGTGCTGCACGGTCAGTACGGACTGGACGAAGGATTCGACTTCTACGACGACCGCTTTCGCCAGCCCCGGCGCGAGGATCAGGACCACCGCGAGCGCCGAGCGGAGCGCGTCGTCGATTCGGCGCTGACGTGGCTCCGGGACCGGTCGGGCGACGAGCCTTTCTTCCTTTGGGCTCACTTCTATGATCCGCACGCTCCCTACGATCCGCCCGGCCGGTACCGGACGAGGTTCGCGACCCAGCCCTACGACGGAGAGATCGCGTACACCGATGAACAGGTGGGCGTGTTGCTCGATCGCCTCCGCGAGACCGGGCACCTCGACCGCACCCTCGTCGCGGTGCTCGCCGATCACGGTGAGGCCTTCGGGGATGGCGGCGAGACGACCCACGGTCTCTTGCTCCG
>JALGZO010000371.1 GCA_025774865.1 bacterium
AGGCCGAAACCGCAAAGGGTTCGGGCCTGGATCTGGTAGCGGGGGCAGGATTTGAACCTGCCCCCGAACGTGAGCGACGGCGGCTACTGCGCCGGATGCTTCGGAATGCGCTTTGCGGGGCGCATCTTGCCCGCCTGTACTGCGCTAGGCTTGCCGAAGCTCTGGGATCAGCTCGTCACACGTTCGCGTGCACCTGGCTCGAAAAAGGCGGAAGTCTGGCTGCTCTGCACGGATGCGGGAGACTTCTGGAAACTGTCGCGGCTCGAGAAATCTGCCTTCTCCTTGGTCAGGAAGCTGGGGCTGATGTAGGCGGATGGAGGCGGCGGTCGTCGCCGAGATTTGCGATAATTGACCGATGCGCCGACGCCATCTACCGACGCCCCGCGATTCCCGCGGACTCCGACTCTCACGCCGACAGGCGTGGTCCGCCGGGCTCGGCCTCGTACTCGTGGCCGCCATCTCCGTTTCGGTCCTGCGTCCCAGCCCCGACGACGGCTCTCCCAGGATCTCGGGCGCCTACCGCGCGCTCAGCTTCTGGGGCGACTCGCGCTCCTACCCCGAACGGGACATTCCCCGGGGCGGGCTCACCCGCGCGTACGAGTACTCGCGAGACGCTCTCCAGCGCCCCGTGGAGGAAGTCTTCGACCTCGAGAGCGGCGACGGCCGCTTCCGGCGCGGCCAGGCCACGGCCTGGGAAGCCATGGGCCCGACCAACCTCGGCGGGCGCACGCTTGCGGTCGCGCTTGACCCGAACGATGCCAACACGGTGTACGCGGGCTCCGCCGCCGGCGGCCTGTGGAAGAGCACCACGGGCGGAGTCGGCGCGGCGGCCTGGCAACGCGTGCCCACTGGCTTCCCGGTGCTCGGGGTCTCGACGATCGAGTTCGAGCCAGGTAGCTCGAGCGTGTTCTACATCGGCACCGGCGAGGTCTACAACCACATGACCGCCGGCAACCAGGCGGCCGATCGCCGCACGCGCGGCAGCTACGGGATCGGCATTCTCAAGACGACGGACGGCGGCACGACCTGGGCCAAGAGCCTGGACTGGTCCTACGAGCAACAGCGGGGGAGCTGGGCGGTGCGGGTCGACCCCTTGGACGAGAGCACCGTCTGGGCGGCCACGACCGAAGGCACCTACAAGTCGACGGACGCCGGAGCCACCTGGGTCCAGAAACACGCCGTCGTCATGGCAATGGATCTGAGGGTTCACGCGACGGATCCGAACACCGTCGTCGTGGGGTGCGGAGACCTCGAGAGCCCCGGGCGCGGCATCTACCGCACGACCGACGGCGGCGACACCTGGTCCCAGATCACGGACGGCGGGATCCCCACCGACTTCGAAGGCAAGATCCAGCTCGGAGCGTCGCCGTCTAGTCCGGATTGGATCTACGCGAGCATCGGGAACGGATTTCTCGTGGGGCAAGGGAACTTCACCTGGCTCTTCCGCTCGACGGACTTCGGGGAGACCTGGGAGCTTCGAAGCACGGAGGACTACTCCCAGTGGCAGGGTTGGTTCTCGCACGACGTGGCCGTCCATCCCGCGAATCCTGACCGGATCTTCTGCGTGGGAATCTCGATCTGGAGGTCGGTGACCGGGGGGACGACCATGAACCAGAGGTCCGTCAATTTCGGCGGATTCTCCGGCCCGGTGCCGGCCGGCGGCCCCGAGGGACCGTCGAACTACTCGCACTCGGACCACCACGACATCGTGTGGCATCCGACCGATTTCGGCACGACCTACTTCGCGACCGACGGCGGAGTCTTCCGGACCACCGATGGCGGGAACACGTTCGAGGGAGCGAACGGCGGGTACCAGACCACGCAATTCTACAGCGGCACGAGCAGCCACCCCACGGACGCGAACTTTTACATCGGCGGCTTCCAGGACAACTCGAGCACGATCTACCGGGGCGGCCCCGAGTGGGACGTCCGCTTGCTCGGCGGCGACGGCGGCTGGGCCGCGGTCGACGGAACGGATCCCGACAACGTATTTGCAACGGCGCAAAGGCTGTTCGTGGGTCGGTCGACCGACGGTGGATTGGATTGGAACGATGTCTCTCCCCCCGATCTCGGCGGACCCATCGCGTTCATCGCCCCGCTCGTGCTCTCATCCGGGAGCCCGCAAACGCTCTACGGCGGCAGCAGCTTTCTATTCAAGTCGACCGACTTCGGGAACCAGTGGGCGGTAGAGAACG
>JALGZO010000372.1 GCA_025774865.1 bacterium
CTTACGGAGGCTGTTCGGATCTGGGGCTCCCGCAGTCTTGCGGGATCGGTGCGCCACAGCCGTCTACGGACTCAGACCAAAGCCGGATCTGCTTCTGAAGTCGGTGGACCAGTTCACCGGCGCAGGACGACCTTCCGGGTCCGGACCTCGTCGCGCGCGGTGATGCGGACGAAGTAGACGCCGGGCCCCACCCGGGCTCCGGAGGTGTCGCGGGCGTCCCAGCGGACGCGCCGGGGTCCGGTGGCGTGGTGGCCGTCGGCGAGTCGACGGACCAGTCGCCCCTGCGCGTTGTAGACGGCGACCGAAACGTCGCCGGCCCGGGGGATCACGTACTCGACGGTGGTGAGGGTGCGGAACGGATTCGGATACAACCGCGTGAGCTCGAACGTCTCCGGCTCGATCCGGACCGGCGGACTCTCCCCGCTCTCCGGATCGGGATCGCCCTCGAGCGAATCGGAGTCGGGCGCCTGGAGGGCGAGAGCGGCCGACGCGCCGGGTTTGATCTCGAGCCCGACGACCGCCCAGTCGACGGTTCCGCTGAGCGATCCCGCGAGGGCGATGGTCGACGGGGAGGCGACGTTCCAGTCCATGGCGGCGACGGATGCCGTGTTGCCGCCGTCGGGGATCGAGTGCTCGACGCGCTCGGTGAAGCCGGCGCCGGGTGCGTGATCCTTGGTTCGCATGGCGACGGCCCCGAAGACGACCGCGCCGTCCACGGTGGTGGTGAAGTCGAACGCGTAGGAATCACTGTCCACGCCGCCGCTGCAGATTTCGTTCTCGCCGAGAGTGTTTCCGGAGACGACGGCTCCGATGGGATCGGCGGCGAGCGCTCCGGAGTAGCGGCAGACGGTGATGACGGCGTTGCTGGAGGCGGACTCCAGCGTGGCGGTCACGATGCCGCTCCCCGTGGGAGAGCCGATCGCCTTCCAGACCCCCACTCCGGTCTGTCCTCGGCCGGCGCACTGATCGGCGACGGGTGCCCACGTCAATCCGAGTCCGGCGACGGCGGTGACGGCTCGGTGGGACTTGGTGGCGACGGCGGCCAGGTAGAGGTGGCCGGCGGCGGCGGAGATGGTGGTGCTGGTGGCGACGGACGCCGAACCGGACGAGCTTCCGGTGACGACCTCCTCGAACGCCACTACTCCTCCGCCGACGGGGGCCTCGACGCCGGTTCCGAAGAGACCGACGTCGAGGGCGGGATCGTCGGGGTCGTCGCTCGTGGTTCTCAGCGTCGCGGTTTTCGCTCCGAGGCTCGTGGGGGCGAACTCCACCTGGACGGCGGCGGAGTCGCCGGGGGCGATGGTCAGGGCACCGCCGCCGGAAAGGATGGCGAATTCGGTAGCGTCGGGGCCGACGATCGAGGATCCGGCCACGGAGAGATCGAGGTCCCCCACGTTGTGCATCTGGAACGTGTGCGTGGTCTGCGCAGAGTCGGCCACCACGTCACCGAAGTCGTGCGAGATCGGCGTGATCGCGATCTGCGGCGTCGGCGCCGGCGTGCCCGTACCGGCGAGGGGCAAGTCCAGCGGGCTCTCGTCCGGGTCGTCGCTCTCGACCCTCAGGGCCGCGATCTTCGCTCCCAGGGAGGCGGGCCGAAAGCTCACCACGACGGCGAGCGAGTCTCCGGGCGCCAGGGTGGAGGCTCCCCCGCCGGCGACGATGCTGAACTCGCTCGCGTCCACTCCCACCAGGGCGGTCGCGGTGACCGCGAGGTCGCTCGAGCCCTCGTTCACGACGTCGAAGACGACCGAGGCGGAGTCCCCGACGAGGAGTCCGCCGAAGTCGTGCGAGGCCGGCGTCACCGCGATGTCCGCGCCGAAGCCGAAACCCGAAAGTGTCACGCCGAGCGGGTTTTCGTCCGGGTCGTTACTTACGAACTCGATCGCTGCGGCTCTTTCGCCACCTGTCGCCGGAGTGAGGGTGACTTCCACGAAGTGCGAGTCGCCCGGCGCGAGCGCGAAGGGCGCGGCTCCTCCCGTCACGGCGAAGTCCTCGGCGTCCGCCCCCGTCAAGGTGGTCGCGGTGACCGTGAGCAGGCCGGTCCCTTGGTTGGTGACCCGGAAAGTCGTGGGGACCGAGCTTCCGGTCAGGACGTCTCCCCAATCCCAGGTTCCCGGAGTCACGTCGATGTCGGGTTCCACACCTTGCCCCGTGAGGGCGACGCTGACCGAGCTCTCATCGGCGTCATCACTCT
>JALGZO010000373.1 GCA_025774865.1 bacterium
TCCGAGCCGCCGGTAAACCTCGGCGACCGCCGGGATCGCGAGGAACAGGAACGACCAGCCGATCAGCGCCGATGCCGTTCCGGTGTCAGCCGGCTGCCCGAGGACGAGGGCACCGGCGGGTACGAGCCACGGCGCCATGCGGCGGAAGCCGGTCCGCACGGCCCCGCCGAGGCAAAGGAGCGCGCCGACCACCCCCGCGCCTTTGCCGATCGCGAGACCGAGCTCGAGCGCACCACCGGTCCAACGCCGGGGTCCTCCGAACCGCCAGAACGAGCCGTCGTCACTCGCCGCCCAGGCGAACAAGGATTCCATCGGTCCGAGCTTTGCGGCGGAGTCCCACACCGGGAGAAAGAGCGCGAGGAGACCGAGGCCGAAGCCGATGGACGCGCGCGGGACGAAACCGGCGGCCGGCGCCTGGGAGCGCCCGAGGGCGACGAAGCCCGGCAGCAGAAAGAGAACGAACGGGTGCTCCGCCGCCGCCGCGCCGAGGAGCAAGCCCCCGGTGAAGGCTCTCGGCGCCTTCGCCGTCCACGCGGCGGCTGCGCCGGCCAGAAGCACGAACAGCACGGACACCGGCGACCCCGACAGGCCGAGGCGTCCCGAGTCTCCACCGAAGAGAGTCGCGAGACCTACGAACAGCGCGGCGGCCAGCCCGGCGACGGATCGTCCTGCGACCCGGAATGCCACGAGCGCGGAGAGCCCGGCCGCGACGCTCAGGAGAAGCCCGCCGGTCAGATGCATCGCGCGAAAGAGGCCCGTCTTAGACCACACGAGCCGGACGAGATCCACGCCGAGCCCGAGCCCGCGTGACGTGAGGGGCAGCGGCGGCGAACCAGCGGTCCCGGTCTCGAGGGTGGCGGCGGTGATAGCATCCCGGACGTCGAGAGCGCCGGACGAGTGGAACGCCGCGGTCGAGGCGACACCGAGGGCGAAGATGATGAAGAAGACAGCGCGTGGTCGGATCATGGCGGGCGGCGATTCTGGGCGAGCAGCGCAGACCGTGTCAAGGTACTCTGTCGCGATGCGCAAGGTCTCCGCGATGGTCGTTCTGCTCGCCGCGCTGGCCGTCGCCGCGTTCGGTTCCCGCCCTCGAATCGAGGTCCGGGACCCTTACGAGGGCGACGGAAGCTGGTACCGGGGGCAGCTCCACGCTCACTCGACAATCCACAAGTACTGGGTTCATCCGGACAGTCTGCGCGACAAGGTCCAGCGGTACCGTGACGCCGGCTTCGACTTCGTGTGCATGACCGACCACAATTTCGTGACTGCGTTTCCGGACTCCCCGTACGCCGTGCTGCCTACCCGCGATCCCGGCGTCGAGGGGATCCACTTCATCTCCGGCGCCGAGATCGGGTTCACACTTCCGTCGTCGTCGTTGCGGCGCAAGCACCATATCGGCGGCGTCGGCATGGACTGGTCGGTCGAGCGTGGAGAGTCGCTCTTCAACCTCTCCGAGACGGATACGATCGACGCTCAGTCCGCGATCGACTCGATTCGCACGATGCGTTACGCGGAGGACGACGAAGCGCTCGCCGTTCTGAACCATCCGGAGATGGAGGCGCGACTCAACGTCCGCATCTACCCCGAGAACATGACGGGTCTTACGGGACTGGCCGGGATCGAGGTGTTCAACACGAAGTGGGCGCGATCGCGGCCGGCCGGCAAGTCGTGGCAGAACCACGGTGCGAGTCACTGGGACTACGTCATCACGAAGCTCGACGGCATGCGCTGGGGATTCGCCACGGATGACGCACACGCCTACGTCGTCGGCGACGATTACCTGGGCGGCTGGATCGTCGTCCGGGCGGAGACACTGACCACGAAGTCGCTCCTCGACGCGGTGAAGAGAGGGAACTTCGTCGCATGTGTGGACTCGTGCGACGGTGCCCGCCGTGACTCGACGAGCGCCGTCTTCACGGAGCTCGGCGTGCGCGGCCAGTCGATCATTGCGGCGAGTGACCGCCCCACGGAGTTCACGTGGTGGACCGACTACGGTCACCTCGCTCGGCGCACGGAATTTGCGCGCGCTGACACGTTCGTGGTCGAGGGGTGGGAGCATGCGGTGCGGGTACGCATCCGGAACGACGCCGGGGCCGCGTACTCGCAGCCGTTCTTCATGGAGAGCTCCGACCGCGATGAAGACCGCTGGCAACTGCGGCCGGAAACGGGAACGGAGCTGCAGCTCCACTTCA
>JALGZO010000374.1 GCA_025774865.1 bacterium
ACCGGCACGCCGAGCGAGTTGTACACGAAGGCGAAGAACAGGTTCTGTTTGATGTTCTTCATCGTGGCCCGGCTGAGGCGCCGAGCCCGGACGATTCCCCGCAGGTCGCCCTTCACGAGCGTCACCCCGGCGCTCTCCATCGCCACGTCCGTCCCGGTCCCCATCGCGATTCCGACGTCCGCGCGAGCCAGGGCCGGCGCGTCGTTGAGTCCGTCCCCTGCCATGGCGACGACGTGTCCCGCCTTCTGCCACTTCTCGACCGCGGCGGCCTTTTCGTCGGGGAGGACCTCGGCCACGACGTCGTCGATACCGAGGGAGGCGGCCACCACTTCCGCCGTTGCTCGGCTGTCGCCCGTGAGCATCACGATCCGGATCTTGTCCGAGTGGAGCGCTTGCACGGCCTCCGGAGTGCTCTCCTTGATCGGATCCTCCACGGCGAGGAGGCCCGCCGGCTCTCCGTCGACGGCCACGAACATCACGGTTCGTCCCTCGGAGCGCATCGTGTCGGCCGTCGCGAGCAGCTCCCCCGGGATGACGCGGAGATGCTCGAGCAGCCCGGCGTTCCCCAGCGCGACCTCGCGCTCCTCAATACGCCCCGCCACTCCCCGGCCGGTGAACGACTGGAAGTCGGCGGCATCCGCGAGCGCGAGCCCTCGGTCCTCCGCCCCGGCGACGATCGCGGCCGCCAGCGGATGCTCGCTTCCGCGCTCGAGACTCGCGGCGAGGCGTACCAGATCCGATTCGTTCCATCCGTCGTTCGCGACCACGCGTACGAGCTTCGGCCTGCCCTCGGTGAGGGTTCCGGTCTTGTCGATGACGAGAGTGTCGACGCTGCGCAGAATCTCGATCGCTTCCGCGTTCTTGAACAGGACCCCGAGCCCTGCTCCTCTTCCCGTCGCCACCATGATCGACATCGGAGTGGCGAGGCCGAGAGCGCAAGGACAGGCGATGATGAGAACCGCCACCGCATTGACGATGGCATGCGCCATGCGAGGCTCCGGTCCGAAGGACGCCCACACGAAGAACGCGACGGCCGCCGCTCCGACGACCATGGGTACGAACCAGCCGGCAACCACGTCCGCAAGCCTCTGAATGGGAGCGCGGCTCCGCTGGGCCTCCGCCACCATCCGGACGATCTGCGCCAGGAGCGTGTCGGCCCCGACGCGTTCGGCCCGCATGATCAGCGAGCCGGTTCCGTTCACGGTCGCTCCCGTCACACGGTCCTCGGGTCCCTTCTCGACCGGGATGGGCTCTCCGGTGACCATCGATTCGTCGATGGAGCTCGATCCTTCCAGCACGACTCCGTCGACCGGAATCTTCTCGCCGGGCCGGACGCGGAGCCGGTCCCCCGGCTGAACCTGTTCAATCGGTATGTCCTCGTCGGAGCCGTCATCGCGGACGATCCGCGCGGTCTTCGGGGCCAGACCGAGCAACGCCTTGAGGGCTGCCCCGGTGCGCCCCCGAGCCTGGAGCTCGAGCACCTGTCCCAGCAGGACGAGGCAGACGATGACGGCGGCGGCCTCGAAGTAGACGGCGACGTCGCCGCTCTCGTTTCGAAACGATCGCGGGAAGAGACCCGGCGCCAACGTCGCCACCAGGCTGTACGCGTAGGCGACGGCGACGCCGAGCGAGATCAAGGTGAACATGTTGAAGCGGCGGGTGACGATCGATTGCCATCCGCGAACGAAGAAGGGCAATCCTCCCCATACGACCACGGGGGTCGCGAGGATGAGCTGCGCCCAGGCGAGAGCCGTGGGACCGATCAGCCGCTCCAAGGGTCGCCCGGGGATCATCTCAGACATGGCCGCGACGAACACCGGAACGGTCAGGATCGCACTGAGTCGGAATCGCCGGGTCATGTCGATCAGCTCGGGACTCTCTTCGTCGTCCAGCGAGACGACTTCCGGCTCCAGGGCCATTCCGCAGTCGGGACAACTCCCGGGCCCGATCTGACGGACCTCCGGGTGCATGGGGCAGGTGTAGACGGCGTCGGCTGGTGTGTCGTCCGGGGGCGTCTCGGCCGACGGGGAAAGGAATCGCGCCGGGTCGTTCTCGAACTTCGCTCGGCAGCCGGGACAGCAGAAGAAGTAGGTCTCGCCGTCTAGACCGAGGGACGGGGCCGTCGACGGATCGACGGTCATTCCGCAGACCGGATCGATGGTCGGCGCCTGGGATTCGTTCAA
>JALGZO010000375.1 GCA_025774865.1 bacterium
TCCATGTTGCTCGAGCATTCGCATCGAGAATGGCGGACTCCAGCTCACCGGAGCTCCGGAATGAGGTGATCGTTCTCCAATGGAGTCCAGAGATGTCCTCGGGGCCGCCCTCCTCCGTGAAGATGACATCGAGCGCCCCGTCACCGTTGAGATCAGCCGAAATCGCTGCCCGCCCTTGGTCGTGGCCCGAGTTCACGAGAAACCTTGTCCAGGCAACCCCCCGAGGTTCCGGAACCACGCGACCGAGGAGTTGTAGAGGTCTGTGCCGGCTGCAAGAACGTCCAGGAGACCATCTCCGTCAAGATCGGCGATGGCCAAGTCCGTTCCCGCGCTGATCGCCCCGATGGTGTGAGCATCCCAGGTCCCACCTTGTCCGTCCGCGTTCTCGTACCAGCCGGTGACCACGGCGTTCTGACCCGCTCCCACGATGTCGACGTCTCCGTCGTCGTCCAGATCCTCTACGGCGATGGCGTTGTCCAAGAGAGTGAAGTCGGTGATCAGGTGCTTGACCCAGGTCATGCCGCTTCCGTCCTGATTCTCCCACCAGGCGAGGTCGTGTGTGCCGTAGGCGACGCAAACGATATCGAGATAGCCGTCCCCGTCGACATCCGTGGCGACAGCTTCGATCGCATCCGGAAAGTCTTCGTCAATGGCGTGCTGTATCCAGGAACCGCCTTCGCCATCGACGTTCTCAAACCAGTAAACATCGTCGTTGGTGTTCCCGATATACGTGAGGGTCGAGGATCCATAGACATCTAGATCCCCATCGCCATCGATGTCCGACGTAGCGACCATCTGGGTTCCCCAGAGGTTGCCGGCGATCGGGTGCTTGAGCCAGGTGCCGGCCCCACCGTCAGCGTTCTCGTACCAAACATAGCGGCCGTTCCTGCCATTCGGGTCGCGGTCGTAGAAGGCGGACGCGACTATGTCTAGGTCTTCGTCCCCATCCAGGTCCGCGGCGGTGATGGCGTCTCCCCCGTAGAAATCATCGTCCACCTCATGCTCGGTCCAGGTCTCCCCGTCCCCCATGTTCTCGTACCACCGCACCTTTCCGGTTCCGGGGAAACTGGTCAGTGGCAGGGCGGTCATAAGGTCTTCATCCCCGTCCCCGTCCAGGTCTCCCGAAGCGACGGAGCGGCAGAGCGGAGCACTGTCCGTGACGGAATCTCCGCTCGGAGCGGCGGGAACAGACGAGAGGACCAGCTGTCCCGCCACCGATCGCCAACTCATCTGGGTTGCGTTGTCAAATCGGTCGGACCATTCCAACACGGGTCCGGGCTCGCCCGGCCCTCCCGACCAGTCGGTCTGAATCTGGGGATCTGCCGTCGCGACCCCGGTCATGTTCAGAATCAGGACCGCTACAGGCACTGCCGAACGGACTGCGGATTGAAGGTCGAAAGGCGCTCGGATCGGAGTGCGCGACATGACCCCTCCTTGGTGGGATCAAAGGGTGTGGCAGCTGTGCTTCCAAAAGACCCGTCCGATGCGGTGCTCCCCACCACCCGTGGAGTGACCCATGCCCAGGCGATCCCTTGACTGTTGAGCTGACAACCCAGCCGATTGTAGCGAAGCAGCAGCGTGAGGAGGCACTGCGAGGACACCTTCATGGCGCCACGGGCGGCCGGGCCGGGGGAACGTGCGCCCGGGTCCCAGTCCTCATTATAGTGGGCCACGGCTCCCGGACAACGTCGCTGGCCAGGACGGCCTCAGCGGGCGGCTAGAGGGGGGACGGAGCAGGTGTGGTTGAGATCATCCCCCGGCATTCACTAGGATGCGCCACTGGGATCTGGTCGGTGACCGGAGCGCCCCCGGGACTATGCATCGTGCACTTTCGGAGGCTCGTGTGCCGGCCGGATCCCGCCGCGACTACACCCACGCCAAGTCGATCACCCCGCCCACATCCATCGCACCCTCCACCATCGTCTGGAGCGCACCGAAGAGGTCGTCGTGTGCCAGCCTATCGGAAGTCGCGTCTCCGAAGCGCCGTCCAACAAGCCGCCCCCCCTCGCCTTCCGCCGTCTCCCCTCGGGCGGGCAGCCGCGGGCACGCGCATGGGCTACGGCTTCGGAACCACGACACCGAAGCCCGCGCCTTGCGTTCGGTCAGGAAACGATTCGCTGGATGGGTATTGTCATTCGTGCTCGCCGCCGTGGTGGCTGTACCGCTCTTCTATCTTACCGAGCAATCTGCATTCCTGATCGTCGCCGGACCCTCATTTGCTGGCCTGAACGCGGTGATGTTCCTTGATTACAGGCGAAGGTTCGGGAGCCGAGCGGATGGGGATCGTTCTCTGGCTGGTTCTGGTGTCGCTGCTCTTCGCATACGCAATAAGGCCGAGACGGGCCACAGTCGTGCTCAGCGTATCGGGCGTCGTCATTTGGATCGCGATCGGCGCCATCCTATCCCTTTCTTCTGAGACTCTCAAGACAGGCGCACCGTGAAATAGACGGACAGAGAGATGCCCGCTCCCCTGCGCCTCCCGCAGTCCCCCGGCGGGCAGGCACCCGCTCGCTAGCGCCTGAGATGCCCCTCCGCACGCACCCTTGAGCCCCACCCCCGATGGGCGTAGGCTTGCCTCGCACGGTCACTTCACCCGCTCCGGAGGGGGGCCGTGAGATACGCCGCACTGGCTGCCGCTGTATTCCTCCTCGCGGCCACCGCCGCCTCGTCAGCGATCATCTACGTGCCGGGGGACTACCCGACGATCTCGCAAGCGGTCGCCGCCGCGATGCCCGGGGACTCCGTGGCGGTGGGTCCAGGCACGCACGCCGATGACGTCACGATCGTGATCACCATCCCATTGACGCTCTACTCGACCGATGGGGCGGAGGCGACTGCCGTCGACGGTGCGAACGCCCTCCGGATTCTCTACATTGACTCCACGGGGATCGTGATCCGGGGTTTCTCGTTCGTCAACGGCGTACAGGTCCCTCCCTTGCTAGCGGGCGGCGCGATGGCCATCGACCACGGCTCCGCAGTTGTGATCGAGGACTGCGTCTTCCGCCACTGCGTTGCTGACGGCGCCGGCGCCATCTACGTCAGCGGTCAGGAGACTTCGCTCGTCGCCCGGCGCTGCCGTTTCGAGAAAAATACCTCCGTTGTCACGGGAGGCGCCGTCTACGTCGTCCTCGGTGCCACAGCAACGTTCGAAGCATGCATCTTCCTTCACAACGAGACGCAGATCTACGCGGGAGCGGTCCACGCCCATCGTGCCACCATGAACTTCGAACGATGTCTCTTCCAAGGGGGCCGCTCGGGCGACGTTGCCGGCGCTCTCTACTATGGCACGGCGGCCGACGGCTTCGTTCGGAATTGCACCTTCTTCGATCACACGTCGCCGGGGAACATCGCGGGGACGATCGTCGCGGGCTCGGGCACCGAGATCACGAGGAGCGTGTTCGTCGGCGAGACGCACGGCTACGGCGTGCGCTGGTACACGGGGGAGGGAACGCATTCCTGCAATGTCTTCTGGAACAACGCCAGGGGAGCGATGGGAGCTGGATCTCTCGGACTGGGTGACGTCGTCGCCGATCCCCTCTTTTGCGACGCGGAGCGCGGCGATTTCACGCTGGCGGCCGACTCCCCCTGCCTCCCGGGCAACCATCCCCACGGTGTGGACTGCGGGCTCATCGGCGCCTTCGGCCAGGGCTGCGGCCCGGTCTCGATCGAGGAGCTGAGCTGGGGGAGGATCAAGTGGATGTATCGGGGAGGTGGCCAATGAGAGCCATCAGTGCACGAGGTGGACCATGAGACTTGGAATCGCCGCCCCTTTTCGTTCCTGTCACCTTCGTCGCCCCGGTCAGCTCGACGAGTGAGCCCTACGGCTGGACGATCAGTGCCAGTAACACTGACCCCTACGTGAATACAGCGGAGCCCAACCTCACCATCGATACCTTCTACCTCTGGCTCGCCTGCTGCGACGTTCCGGACTACCCGGATGGCACCGAGCGAGCCCAGGGCTTCACGGCGGCCGAGTTCGCGCTCGTGACCTGCCCCCCCGAGATCGATCCAGGTTTTGAGTTAGTCTAAGGGCCGACAGCCGAAGCGAGGGCGTTTGTGGCTGAACGACGGCTCGTGCATTCGACTTCGACCGGAGCGTCCGAACCACGTGTGGTCCTATGACTTCGTGCACGACCGGACGTACACGGGCAAGGCGTACCGACTTCTGACGGTGCTGGACGAGTGGCCGCGGGAGTGCCTGGCGATCGAGGTGGATCGGAAGCTCAACTCGGAGCGGGTACTGGCCTGTCTGGCTCGTCTCTTCGTGGAGCGCGGTGTTCCGGGCTACATCCGGTCGGACAACGGCCCGGAGTTCACGGCCGAGGCCGTGCGGGACTGGCTGGTTCGGATCGGCGTGAAGACGCTCTTCATCGAGCCGGGGAGTCCGTGGGAGAACGGGTACATCGAGTCGTTCAACGGGAAGCTTCGGGACGAGCTCTTGAATCGGGAGATCTTCCACACGCTCAAAGAGGCGCAGATCTTGGTGGAGCGATGGCGTCGCCACTACAACGGCGTTCGGCCGCACAGCTCCCTGGGATACCGGCCTCCGGCACCAGAGGCCCTCGAGCTCAGGCCACTCCGGCTCGCGGGATAACTAACCCTGGGAGTGGTACAACAAGTGGGGGCAGGGCAAGGTCTGACATGGGATTTTCGGGAGCGACATGCTAATTGCCATCTCGGAGTGTCCGCCCCCCTAGTCCTTGGAATCGCCCTCCTGCCGTTGGAGGTTATTATCGTGCCAGCTCCCCTGTGACCGTGAACCGGGGTTACTCATGATTCCGTGCTGCTTCGCCTCCGACCTGCACGGGCATATCGATCGGTATGACAAGCTCTTCCGGGTCGTGCGTGACGCCCCCCCGGCAGCGCTGTTCCTGGGGGGCGATCTCCTCCCATCTGGGCTTCTTCCTCGGGCCACGGGCGATCCAAGGCACCGCGACTTCCTCAACGAGTACCTCGCGGTAGAGCTAACCCGCCTGAAGGTGGCTCTGGGAGACCGCTATCCCTCGGTCTTCGTCATCCTCGGCAACGATGATGGGCGTTTCGAGGAGCCCGCCGTGCTGGAACTCGCCACGCACGGACTGTGGATCTACGCCCATGGCCGTCGGGCGTCGCTGCAGTCGCACGCCATCTACGGATACGCGTACGTGCCGCCGACGCCGTTTCTGCTCAAGGACTGGGAACGGTACGACGTGTCCCGCTTCGTGGACCCGGGATGTGTCTCTCCCGAGGAAGGAAGACGATCACTCCCCGTGTCGGCCGCGGAAGTGAGACACAGTACAATCAAGGGGGATCTGGAGCAGCTCGTGGGTGAGGATGACGTCGCGAACGCGATCTTCCTGTTCCACACGCCGCCCTATCACACGAAGCTCGATCGTGCGGCTCTCGACGGCCAGACCGTCGATCGCGTGCCACTAGACGTCCACGTGGGTAGCATCGCCGTTCAGCGGTTTATTGAGGAGCGCCAACCCCTTCTCACTCTGCACGGCCACGTTCACGAATCCGCAAGGCTCACCGGCGCATGGCAGGATCGGATTGGAAGAACTCACCTCTTCAGCGCCGCGCATGACGGTCCGGAGCTATGCCTGGTCCGCTTCGACCTGGAGGATCCGGCGAGGGCGACGCGGTTTCTGATCTAGGGGACGGACTCACCGCCCGGCGACAACAACGGACAGGCGGCGTCGGTGATCGCGTCGATCTTCACAGCGAAACTCGTCTTTCGGGCAATATCCGCGTCTGTGATCACGTGCACATCGAGGAGGCCGTCCGACTGATACCCGGTCCGCAGGTAGTTGATCTCCGCCAGGCAGTGGCTCCAGCCGTCGAGCCACAGGTCGAGCTCCGTTCGCTGATTCTCTTCCCCCCGGAAATGCACGAGAAGGTCGATGTCGCTGGCCGGTCCGGCCGTGCCGTTCTTCGTACTGCCGAAGACGTAGAGTTGCCGGACTCCGAATCTCTCCCGGTCGACGGACCCCGCGATCCGTTCCACCATGAACTCGCGCCACCGCCAATGCTCCTCGGAAACCGGCTCGGCCGTGCGCACCTCGACACCGGGTACCTCGGGAGCGCGCGAGGCCTCTGCGAAAAGGCCGACCGCCTCGTTGAGGTCGCCGTTCATGAGCACGTGGAGCAACCTGCCGCTCGTCGCCTGGGAAACGTCGATGACACGGATGACATCAGATAGGTTCGCGAACTCTGGCAGCAGCTCTGCCAGCAAGTTTGAGGACCTCTTGAGGAAGAGCTCGTCGAAAGTGTTCCCGTCCTCGTCTGGATAAAGAGGCAAATACCGAATCCCCGCCTCGACGAGGTCCTGGAAGAAGTGCGTCCCGAACGAGAGGTCGGGGGAGTACCCGCCCTTCCGCCGGGCGATCTCGGAGAGAACCGCCGTGTTGTTGATGTCCGAATACGTCACTGTCACCCCGAGCTTGATGTCACCTCGGCTCCCCCACCGTCCTGGCCCCATCAGGAGGAACTGGCGCTTCGGAAGCGCCTGATTGAGTCGCCCGACAGCACGCCCGACCTGGAGCAACGACGCTCGATCCGACATCGCGTCATAGCGTTCCGGATCGACGTAGACGATGTGGCTCAGGTTCGCGGCTCGCCCGTTGGAGACGTGCCGCCGAGCTGTGAACAGGATGCTGCTCCGCGGCAGATCACGGGGGATCGGAGCGGGCGCCGCATCTGCAGCGTAGCTCTGCGCCCGGCACTGGAGCAGATAGAGGTCCTCCCCGTCGGCAGCGAACTCGAGATCCACCGGAACTCCGAGGTTCTCTTCCAGGGTCTGAAGCAGCGTCCGCACGCGTGGCACGAACGAGGTTTCTGCGATGAGCCCTTCGAACGTGACGACGTACCGGTCAGAGCTGTAGTCGGAGCCGAAGGCCATCGGTCGCGTGAGCCGCCCCTCTCTCCAGCGCGAGACGATGCGGTGCACGCCCGGGTAGTCTCGTCCGGATTCTCGGAGGAGCTCGTCAAACTCGACGGTCTCGAACCGCCCCGTTCGGAGGTTGATCACGTCCGCCTTGATCGGCGAATACCTGACCACTTCGTCCGGCGTCGTGTTGACGCGGAGCCCCGGTTGCCCGGGCGCCACCAACACCGGGTAGTCATCGCTCAATCGATCGACAGCTCGCGTACCCAGACCAGGCACCATGCGCACGAGCCCGTCCGTCCGCCGGATCCGGGGAGACCACCGGTACTCGTTGTTACTGAAAGCAACGCCGGAGTATGAAGGCAGGAACCAGTCGCCCACGCGGTGGCCGACAACCTCCTGAATCATGATCGCCATTTCCTCGTGAACATCGAGGAGCCCACGCTCGGCCCGGTATTCGATGGGATCCGGTCCGAAGACTGACGCATAGACCTCAGCGATCGCGTCCTGCAGCGCCTCCAGCCGCTCGCGCTTCGTTCCCTGATTCGCCAGGAAGAGGCTCTTGTACTTCCCCGAGAACGCTGCCCCGGTACTGTCCTCGAGCAGGCTGGAGCTCCGCACGATCAGCGGGCGCTCCTCAAGCTCATCCAGCGCCATAGCGAGGCCCATCGTGACTTCCGTCGGGAAACGCGAGTTCTTAAAGAGCTGAACAATGTGCGGGTAGTCCTGGCGGATCTCGTCGATCGCCATGTACTTCCTGTTGTACAGATCTTCAAGATCGTTGGAACGGATGAAGTCCAGGATCGCGTCCGACGTGAGGTACCAGGTCTTGGGCGGTTTGATACCTTGGAGAGCAGTCTGCTCTTCCGCCGCCTCGCCCACGATCTTCGCGGCCACGAACAGACCAGCGCTCTTGCCGCCAAGCTTCCCTCGACTCTTCGACGGCGCAATGACGCGACGGACCAGCTCTTCGAAGTCTGCCACCGTCACATGGTCCTTCGCAGCATTCAGAAAGTCCAGGCGCTCGCTGAAGAACCGTCGAAGTAACGAAACACGGAGCTCCGATTTCACGGCGGTTGGCAGTTCCGACTCGTCGACTCCCATCTGCTCGTACTTGCCGAGCGCGGCAGCCACCGCCTCCAGCCGGCTATCCATTCGCTCCAGGATAGCGGCGAGGTTTCCCGTCTTGTCCTCGTTGATCCACTGCTGGATTCGTCGAATGATGTCTTGTTCACTCAGGTGGCGTCCTGCGATCCCGAATGTCCGCTCGATCAGCAGATTGGTCTCCATCATCTCCGTGCGAGCGGATGGCCGGTTCTCGTAGCTCATATCTTCGTCTTGGTCCATCTGCGCCGGAGAGAACGCACGGAGGAGTTCCTGTGCCTCCGCGACGCCGTGCCAGCAGAGGTCGTTGATCATCCTCCGCGTGATCCGCAGAAGGAGCGCACGATCAGTTTGTCGGAGGAAGTCGAGGATCACTGCCCACGCGTGGCGACCCTCCGCGGGGAAGTCCCGGTCAGGGGAGTCCCACTCAGGGGGGCGTTTCCCTTCCCTCCGCTTCTCTATGAACTGACCGACCCGCTCCGCCAAGGTGGTGAGCAGGCGGTACTCCTCCACGAGAAACGGCCCCTCGCCCAGATCCGGTTGCTCCACTGTGTAGGAGACAGCGATCTCACCGACGGGCGTGTCGTGGACGGGTATGGGGGCTCGCTGGACCCAGGCGCTCTCGACGTGGCCCGGAGACTCGTAAACGTGGTCCTCATGGATGATCCGAGCCTGGCAGACCTCGGGATACTGCCATCCGGATGGGATCGCCTTGACGACTTCTTGGAGCGCGTCGTCAACCGTGATTCCCTTGCGCCCCAGGATGTCGCCTGCCTGGTAGAGGCAAGTCAGCTCCTTGGCCCGCTCTTGCAGGGCGGCCAATATCTTGTCCAGCGGCTGGTCTCCGAGAGGCATGACAGGATCTCGGCGTCTGGTTTGAGGGACCTTAGCCACCCGCGGGACGGCGGATGACACC
>JALGZO010000376.1 GCA_025774865.1 bacterium
CGACCCCGACGTGATGTACATCGGGACCGGTGAGGTCTACGCATACCAGGGTTCGATCGGCGGTGACGTCGACCGAACGACGCGCGGTAGCTACGGCATCGGCATCCTGAAGACGATCGACGGCGGGGTCACCTGGACGAAGAGCCTCGACTGGACGTACGCGCAGTCGCGCGGCGTCTGGATGATTCAGCTCCACCCCACGGTCTCCGGCCTCGTCTACGCGGCGACGACGGAGGGCGTGTACGAGTCCACCGATGCCGGTGCTTCGTGGAACGTCATCCACCCGGTCATCATGGCGACCGATCTCCGGATCCACCCGACCAGCCCCGACACGATGCTGGCGGCGTGCGGGAACTTCGGATCCACCTTGCACGGCATCTATCGTACGACCGACGGCGGCTCGGTCTGGACGAAGATCACGAGCGGGCTTCCCTCGTCGTGGACCGGCAAGGTGCAGCTCGCGCTGGATCCCTCGAACCCGGACGTCGCGTGGGCGAGTATCGCGAACACGTTCGACGGGCTCGGCCTCTGGAAGTCCACCGACGCGGGCGCCACCTGGACGCAGACGACGAGTCTCGACTACGCGCAGTACCAGGGGTGGTACTCGCACTGGGTGTTGGTGAGCCCCTTCGACTCTCAGACCATCTTCGTGGGCGGAATCGAGATCTGGCGATCCACGAACGGCGGCTCGACGTTCTCCGAGCGTACCGAGTGGCAGCAGGCTTTCTTCGGCACGCCGCCACCGGAAGGGCCCAACGGAGGGCCGCAGTACGCCCACGCGGACCACCACTTCGGGATCGCGCACCCCACCGACCCCGACCGGTACTTCTTCGCGTCGGACGGGGGCGTCTTCCGCACCACAGACGGCGGGAACACCTTCCGCGGACTCGTGGGCGGGTACATGACGACCCAGTTCTACAACGGGTTCGCGAGCTCGGCGACGAATCCGAACCTCGCGATCGGCGGGATGCAGGACAACTTCACCGCGATCTACGAGGGCACGATCGCCTGGAATCGCGTGATCGGCGGCGACGGCTCCTGGGCCGCCATCAACCAGGCCGACGATCAGACGATCTATGGCTCCTGGCAATCGCTCAACATCCGCCGCTCGTACGACGGCGGCAACAACTGGACGACGATCACGCCACCGACGTCGGGGGGCGACGAGACCGCGTTCATCGCCCCGTACGTCCTGGCGCCGCTGTCGTCGGGGCCGCGCGGCGGGGGCGTGGACCAACCCGTCATCTACGCCGCGCGCTCCCGCATTTATCGAAGCGACAACGAGGGCTCGAACTGGACCGCGACGAACGGTTCGAACGAACTCGACGGCAATCCGGTCCTCTCGCTCGCGGTATCCGCGTCGAGTCCGGACACGGCGCTCGCGGGAACGGCCCCCATCCACTCGCGCGCCCGCATCTTCCGGACGACGAACGGCGGCTCCGACTGGAGCGATGTCACCGGCCCGCTCCCCGATCGCTACCCCTCTGATCTCGCGGTGGATCCCACCGACTCCCGGGTCGTGTACGCGGCTTTCATGGGCTACGGAACGTCGCACCTGTTCCGGAGCTCGGACGCCGGATCGTCGTGGAACGACATCGGCGCCGGACTTCCGGACGTTCCGACGTCCGCCGTCGCCGTCGATCCGGACCACCCGGAGATCATCTACGTGGGCACCGACCTCGGCGTCTGGGTCTCGCCGAACACCGGAGTGTCGTGGCACGAGTTCGTCAGCGGGCTGCCGCCGGCGATGGTGAACGACCTCCGCGTCTTCCAGACCGGTCGCAAGTTACGCGCGGCCACGCACGGCAACGCGGTCTGGGAGCGCGACCTGCTCGAACCGACCGCGACCGGCGTCTCCGAGACGGTCGCCGCCGCGAGCCCGGCCGCGCTCCGGGTCCACCCGAACCCGCTGCGCCCCGGGAGCCGAGTCTCGTTCGAGCTGCGCGAGACGACGCACGTTCGCCTCGAGGTGTTCGACGTGAGCGGCCGGCGTGTCACCACGCTGCTCGACGCGTCCCGCGGACGCGGGACTCACCGCGTCGATCTCGATCCGTCTAGACTCCCGGCGGGCGTGTACTTCGTCCGGCTCGACACGGGCGCAGGCCGAGCGAACGCACGCGTGATCTGGACCCGCTGAGTCCTTCCTTCCCCTCGCTTGCGCCAGAAGAGCGACGTGAATCGAACGACCGGCTTGAGCACGAGTCTACGATCGCGAGCCGGTCGTTCCATCCTGTCTAGCAGGGGCGCAGAGAGAGAGGGTCGAGGCCTCTCCGCCGCATCAAGGGCCCGGGTTCCTCTGGGGGTGTGGCATGTTGGAGGGCCCAGCGGAGGAGAGGCCTCGACCCTCTCTCTCTGCGCCGCGACCGGTTCTGCGCCGCGAGGGGCGGTCATCACCGCAATCGGACGCTCTTGCGCGTGATCGCCTTCTCTCCGTTC
>JALGZO010000377.1 GCA_025774865.1 bacterium
TCGTTCGGGTGGTTGCGCAGGATCTTCCCCACCACTTCCTCTTTGAGCGGATTCTCCGCGGCCACGCGGTACTTGCGACGCTTCTCCGCCGCCGCGTACGTGGGGCGGAGCTCGGGCGGGAAGGGAACCCGGACCTCGCAGCAGTGGGCTTCCGCGATCCACCCCTTCGACTCGAGGTCACGCCACGGAAGCTCGTACCGCTTGGGGCCGATCAGACTGAACACCTCGGTCTCGCGACCATCTTCTCGTACGAGGGTCGCGGTGAGCCCGAGCCGACGTCGCGACTGGATCTCCGACGTGGCCCGGAATACCGGCGCCGGCAGGACATGCACCTCGTCGTAGATCACGAGACCCCAGTTCTCGCGCCGGAAGACGTCCATGTGCGGGAAACGGCCGTCCCGTTGCCGGCGGTAGATGAGGATCTGGTACGTCGCCACCGTGACGGGGCGGATTTCCTTCGCCGTGCCGTCGTACTCGCCGACCTGATCGGGAGTGAGCCCCGTCTTGTCGATGATCTCGCGGATCCACTGCCTCGCCGCGACCGTGTTCGTGACCAGAATGAGCGTCTTTGCCCCCGTTCGGGCCATCGCACCGAGGCCGACCATGGTCTTCCCGGCGCCGCAGGGCAGCACGATGACTCCCTGACCGCCTTCCGGGCTTCCGTTCTGGTAGTACGCTTCGACCGCGGCCTTCTGGTATCCGCGCAGATGGAAGGGCTGTCCGTGGCCGAACGTCTTCGCCAGACCGATCGCCAGAGGCTCCCCCTCGTCGTAACCGACGAGGTCGCGCGCCGGGAATCCGATGTCCGTCAGAGCGATCTTGATCTCGCCGCGGTCCTTCGCCCGGATCCGCCGCTTCTGCGGATCTCCGTTCGTTTCGTCCAGGAGGAAGGGCCTTATCGACGGGTTCAGGAACACCTCCTCGGCGCACGCGGCGTCGAGGACGGCCACGACGAGGTGGCTCTTGTTTCCCGGAAGCAGCTCCACGAGCCCGTAGCGTTGCATCTGGCTCCGGATCTCGAGAACGAGGTTGGGCGGCAAGGGATAGCGGCTGTGGTCACTGAGGCGTTCCAACACCTCCTCCGCCTCCATTCCCGAGGCCGACGCGTTCCAGAGGGACAGCGGTGTGATCCGGTAAGTGTGGACGTGCTCCGGTGACTTCAGCAGATCGGTAAAGGGCAGGATGGCCTCACGAGCCTCTTCCGCCGAAGAGTGGTTCACTTCGAGGAGGATCGTATGGTCCGACTGCACGACGAGTGGCTTGTCGTGAGCGTGCGTCAAAGGGGCAGCCTCGTCCAGGTGGGTCGGGACATTTCCTACGTCCAAAACCAGTGTGGCAATTTAACAGGCTACGATTCCGGCCCGCACCAAGTCAAGCACGGGCGTACCTTCGTGCCACCCTCCGGAATCTCGAACAACTGCTGCGATCTCCGAAAGTGTTGAGACCCCTCACGTTCCGGCAGCTCTTGATCAATCGACGCGACCATTTCCGCTGATCGGAGCGGCGAAGAGAACGCCGCGGGAGCTCGAGGGCGCGGCAGCTCAATCCTTCTCGTCGGGCGCGGCCTCGAATACCTCCGGGGCGACCCCGAGCGGTGGGTGGACCACGCCCTCTTCGTCGAAGGAGGCGGTCTGGCGGCGACGCCTCGACATCAGGAATCCGCCCCAGACGAAGAACGGCACGAAGAGCAGACAGCCGGAGATCGTCGCGATCTCGCTCGGCCCGAGCGGTGAAACATCGAGGCCCAACCCCGCTGCCCACGCGGTCGCCGAGACGACGAGCGTCATCGTTCCGAACTCGACCGAGAATATCCGTCCGAGGAACCTGGGGTCGCCCTCGCGTTGCAGGAGGGTCCCGGACATCACCCAGATGGCACCGCTCGCGATCGCGGCCACGAAGAACCAAAGGGCCGCCGCCGAGAGGCTACTGGCTTGACCGAGCAGTACGTAGGCGAGACCGGCCACCGGAAACGCCCCCAGGATCACGTGCCGCATGGTGCGGCTCCGCTCGCCGAAGATCCGGATGAGCACGACCGATCCGACCAGAGCACCGAGGCCGCGCGCACAGTAGAGAGCTCCGACCCACGCCGGGCCGTCCCTCCCCGGGAACACCGTCGTCCCGAACACCGGAATCAGGAGCAGCGCGCCTCCGCCGAGCGCCATCATCGGTTTCAAGGTCGCGAGCGTGAGCGTACCTCGGTGGCGCGCAAGGTGTCGGAGCCCGGCCAGGAACGAGCGGTCATGGTGTGCTTCGGCTCCGGGAGCCGGCAGCGACGGCAGGAAGAGCAACAGCACCGCCGACGCCAGAAACGTGGTGGAGTCGAGCGCGAGCGACACGTCGCTCCCCACCGCGGCCGTGACCCACCCGCCGAGCGCGGCGCCGAGCGCGAGCATCACCGACCACGTTCCCCCCGAGAGGGCGTTCGCCGTTCCGAGCTCCTCCTTCGTGACGAGCTGCGGGATCGCGGCGCTCCGAGCCGGGAAGAACAAGCCGGTCATCGCCACCATGAGCACGTGACACGCATAGAGCGCGGGAAGGCTGCCGGCCCGGTGCGCGAAGATCAATCCGATCGCGAGGACCGCGCGCAGAACGTCGGAGACGACGAGCAGCGTCCGCCGGTTCAGCCGATCGACGAGAGGACCCGCGAGCGGCGCGACGAGAAAGACCGGCAGAGTCTTCCCCACCAGGATCCCGGCGACCGCGCGACCACTCCCGGACAACTCGTGGACGATCGTGTACAGCGCGATCGTGTTGAACCAGTCACCGAGGAAACTGACGATCTCGCCGAACCACAGGTACCGGAAGTTGCGGTTTCTCCGTAGGAGCGTCCGATAGCCGACGTTCAAGTCGCCTCCCGTTGAGCGGCTACCACCCGCGTCGGCGTCACGGGCGTCCCCAGATCCTGGGTCGCGAAGAGCACGCCGAGGAACACGAGGGCGGAGCTGACGATCAGACGCGTCGTGATCACCTCGCCCAGCAGCATCACGGACAGGCTCGAGGCGATGATCGGTTGCAAGTAGACGAACAGCGCGACGTGCGACGATTTCACTCGGGCCAGCGCCCAGAAGTTCAGGAAGTAAGCGAGAACCGTCGGGAAGATCACGACTCCCGCCGCGAGTAGCCAGATCTCCGGTGGCACCGCCGCAGGATCAAGCCTCGTCACCGCCGGTCCCCCGTAGATGGCCGCCCCCAGGGAGCCGAAGCAGAGAATACCCGCGGTCGCCGTCGTGGGACCGACACGCTGAACCAGATCCTTGGAGATCACGAGGAAGAGCGCGTAGGAGGCTCCGTTGATCTGCGTGAGAACGTCGCCGAGCAGCCACTCGCTCCGTAGCTCGAGATCATCGACCCGCAACAGCACGAACACCCCGGCCATCGAGAGCAGGATGCCCGCGACGCCGGATCGCCGCAGCCGCTCGCGGCCGAGGACGACCGCGAAGAAGATCGTCGCCACCGGGATGGTCGTCATGATTAGCGACGAGTGGGACGGTGTGGTGCGGGCGAGCCCCTCGATGAAGCAGATCTGATTCAAGACGACGCCGAAGAACGAGAACGCCGCGAGGCGCAGAAGATCTCCGCGGGCGATGCGCACGGGCTCTCTCGCAGCGAAGATCGCCAGGAAGACGACGGCCGCGCCGGTGATGCGCAATGCCGCCCAGGCCGCGGGCTCGATGACGGCGACCAGCACCTTCGTCGCCAGGTAGTGGAGCCCGAAGATGACCTGAACGAGCAGAAGGGCGGCGACGACTCTCGTCCGCTCGGGTTCCTCCACTCAGGCCGTCGCGCCGGTCGACGCCTGGGGCCTGCTTTCGAGAATCCACGAGCGAAACGCTCGGGCGACTTCGAGCGGCGGCGCGCCCTCCGGCACGACGGCCTCCGCTCCGTGGATGACGGAGAGCCGAAGATCGAGCTCGGGTTCGCCCGTGTCCCGCGGTTCCGGCATCCGTTCCACTTCCTCACGCGCGCGGCGGACGGCGTCCTCCGTCGAGAGTGACGCCTCCCGGACGAGCGCGTCCGCGGAAAACGGCTTGCCCGTCATCTTCTTCACGAGCGTGAGGAAGCTCTCGCTGTTGCCCGGCCGCCAGTAGGTCTCCGCCAGGTCGTGACCGATGCGCGGATCGTCGAGAAGCGCGCCGTACTTTGCCCGGAAGTGGTCACGCGTCTGATACACCGCCATCTGCGCGAGGACGTATCCGTGGTAGTACGCCGACGCCTCCCAGGAGAGCAGGTGCGGCACGGCGAGAGTGGGCCGCGGATTGCCACCCGGCAGCAGCGAGATCCGGGTCTCCACGTCCCGCAACGTCGCAAGGACCCGCTCCGGAGTGAGCTCGTCGTCGGGGGTCTCGTAGATCGCCTTCTCCGCGTAGCACACGACCAACATGTTACGCACGTTCTGGGCGAAGAACGGATGTGTGAGACGGACGTCCCTCTCGATCAGCTCGAAGGGAATCGAAACGCCGTGCTCGTCCTTCGCGTAGCGGGTCTGCCAGTCCGCATCCGACAGAATGCTGTCGCAGAACATCGACTGCGTTTCGGCGAACGCCACGGAGGTCGGTGCGTACTCCTGCGAGAAGCAGGGTGCCCCCATGACGATGTTCGAGAAATGCGCGGCATGTCCGCCTTCGTGGAACAGCGTTTGGATCGCGCGAGACCCGCTGCCGACCTCGCCGGGCAGGGCGTTCGCGGTGAAGTTGATCTCGGCCGGGAGCCACGCGCCGCGTCGAACGAACGCGGGCACCGGTCCATGCATGAAGCCGTTTTCGTACTTGCCTTTCCGGTCGACGAGATCGAGCGTGATCTTCGCGTTGCGGAACCGAATGCCCATCGCGCCGAAGCTTCGGACCCAGCGCTCCAGCGCGTCTTCGAAACGGAAATAGGGATCGCGCTCCCTCTGCAGGTCACCACCCCAGGTGTGGTATGCCACGTTCCAGGGCTCGATCGCTTCGTCGCCATGTTCGGACCGAAGGCGATCGATCTCGGACTGCGCCTTCTCGCGTGTGCGCACTTCGAGCTCGTCCAGGAAACCGAACAAGGTCTTCTTGTCGAAACCTTCCGCCCACTGGACTTTATATTCGTAGTAATCCTCGTATCCGAGCTTCTTGGCGAACCGGTTGCGGAGCTTCACGATCTCCACCCATCCGTTCGCGAGCGCGAAGCTCTCGATCGAGCGCAGCCCCTCGAAGGCGGCCCGGCGCACGCTCGCGTCCGGGTTCGTGCGAACCGCATTCCCCAGTGCGACCGAAGAGGCCGGAACGAAGCCCTCGGGACCCTCGTACCCGAGCTTCAGGTTTCCGCGCGCGCGGCTCAGCGCACCCTCTCGGGCGACGATGTCTCGAAGGAGAGTGCGAGCCCCGGGGTCCTCGACCTGGTTGCGCGAGAACATGAGAATCCACCCGCTGAGCACCTCGTTCTGCTCGGCGGTTCCGTCGCTCGACTCCCGCAAGCCCCGGAGCTCGCCGAGGCGCTCCGCGTCTCCGAGGAACTCCCGGAGCGCCAGATCCGCCTCGCCGAGCTCCCGCTGGCGGTCGGCGAGCCCCATCCGGGTCTCCCAGAAAGCCGTTTCCTTTCGGCGATGAAGCTCGAGATACGTTTCGTTCAGATCGTCGAGGTAGGTCGCAAGGTCGTTCATGGGTCCTGTCTCGCTCTTAGAGGTCGACGGTTCGATTCGGGGGACCGGATTCTATCATCGACGGGAGTGATCAGGGAGTGAAAGCCGGCGGATCGAGCTGACGGGTCCGCGTCACGCGACGGGCGCGGGCTCCCGTTCTTCGTTTCCCGTCAGCGCCTCGATCGAGAGGCAGTCGCGCAGCTCGGGGTGGACCCAGTGGCCGTTCCGGCGCACGAGCTCGTCGTCGAACCACACCTCTCCCCCGCCGTACTCCTCGGTCTGGAGGCACACGAGGTCCCAGTGCACGGCGGAGTCGTTTCCGTTCGCCGCGGTCTCGTAACACTGGCCGAGCGCGGTGTGGAAGGAACCGTAGATCTTCTCGTCGAAGAGCGTGTCCCTGATCGCGTGGTGGAGGTGCGGGTGCAGCCCGAATGAGAACTCCCCGAGGTACGATGCGCCGGCGTCCGTCGCGATGGTCCGCTCGACCTTCTCGACGTCGTTCGATGCCTCGACCCGCACGACTTTACCTTCCTCGAACGTCAGGCGGATCCAGTCGTGTGTGGTTCCGCCGTAGAGAGCGCCCGCGTTGTACGTGATGACTCCCTGGACCGAATCACGGACCGGCGCCGTGAACACCTCGCCGTCGGGCAGATTCATGTGGCCGTCGCACTTCACGACGCCGATGTCCCGGATGGACAGCGAGACATCGGTGTCTCGAGCCGTGAGCCGGACACGATCCGTCTCTTGCATGAGGGCCTTGAGCCGATCCATCGCGAGCGACATGCTCGCGTAGTCGAAGTTGCAGACTTTGTAGTAGAGGTCGGCAAAGGCCTCGCGGCTCATACGGGCCTGCTGCGACATCGAGTTGCCGGGGTAGCGCAGGACGACCCATTTCTTCTGTGGTACCCGGAGCTTGAGGTGCACGCGGCTCATGTAATGCTCCCGCTCCCACCGCCGCGCGTCCTCCGACAGCTCCGCCGTGTCGAACGGATTGTCCGTGCCGTTGACCCTGACGTAACAATCCATCTCGCGCATCAGGGTCTCGTGGACCGCGCCCCACGACTCGATCTGTTCCTCCCGGGCCGCCCGCAGGAACCGGGTGGAGATCGAGTCGTCACCGAAGAGCGGGAACGGCACCCCGCCCGCCTCGGTCACCGCCGTGACGGTCTCTCGGAGCAGGCTCACCGTCGCGACGCCCCGGAAGTCGAGCATCACCCGCTCCCCGGGCTTCACCCCCAGCGAGTAGTTCACGATGGTGTGCGCGAGCTTCTGATCTCTCGGGTCCGTCACGAGCGCGCTCCCGGTCGAAGGCGGCTGGCCAGCCGCATCGTAGCACGAAGCCGCGCGTTCGAGACTCTCAGAGTCGGAACACGGGGCGCTCGCCCCGCTCGACCTTGTCCCGGAGAGCGTTCGCAGCCGACGCCAGTCGCGGATCCAACCGGACGACCTCGGCCCCGGCCGTGCCGACGTCGGCGCGGCGACCCTGGATCGCGGCCGCGTGGGCGGTCAGGAGATTCACGTAGGCGCGAACGCTCGTCCCGAGGGCGCGAGCCCCGGTGAGGATCGCCTCGAAGCACTCAGCCGCCTTGGGACCATCCCCCAGGGCGAGGTAAGCCTTGCCCAGCGCGAGTTGCACCTCGAACGGAGAGTCGTCGCAAAGGGCGCCTTCGAGCCGCTCGACGGCCTTCTCGGGCTCTCCCTGCACGAGGCAATCGACGCCGTCCCGGTACGCCGCTCGAGTCTCCGAAACCATGCTCCCCCTCCTCCCGGGGAGCTTCGGCGCCGGCGTCCACTCGCTTGAGGGAGATCGGGACGGGTAGGGGTTGGGCCTCAGATCCGGTAGGTGACACCGACGGTGAAGGTGCTCAGGTCCTTCGTCCCGGGCGGGGCGTCCAGGACCTCGAAGGAGAAGCTCCCATCGGCGGCGAAGCGCTCCCCGAGGAAATACTCCAACCCGACGCGTCCGAAGACGCCCCAGTTGTTGTCGGAGATCGTGCCGGGATCGATCTCGACGAACCCGCCACCCTCCACCGGGACGAAGTAGGACTCCGGAGGCTTGCCGTCGACCGTGTCGATCGTGGCGTCGACCAACGAGTACAGACCGCCCGCGATGGCATACACCTGGAACTTCCAATCCTCTACGCGGTACGCGTCGACGCGAACGGCGCCGCGGAAACGCTGACTCTTGACGTTGCCGGAGACGTTCCCCGATCTCGTGTCCCCGCGGACGTAGACGTCGAGCAGCTGGGTGATCTGCCCGTTGACGTCCGACGTGTGCCACGCGTAGCCGCCGTAAACCGAGAGGCTTCCCAACACGCGGTACGAGAGCCCCGCCTCGAACCCCGGTCCGGCCTCCGTCTTGGGCACCTCGGATCCGCTCAGGCCGCCGTACGAGGCGCCGATGTGAATGGCAAACCGGTGAACGTTGTGACCGAGATCTCCGACTTGCGCCTCCCACGGCGCCGCCCCGACCCGTGGGGCGAGCAGCAAGACGAGAACGACGCACACCGGCGACGTGCAGCGGGAACGGTGCTTCATCGATCGTCTCCGAGGGCGAAGAGCGGGTGAGTTGCACTGTCACCCGAAAAAGGGCGCGGCCACCTTAACACCGGACCTGAGGACCGGCAAGCAGGGCCGGGCGTTGATCGTTCGTTCGTCCACGTGGTAGCTTCGCAGCGGCGATTCGTGCCGAGCCCCCGCAGATCGGAGTGAATATGGCGGTCCAGGACCCGGAAATCGCGGAGATCGGACTGACTCGGGACGACCTGCTCGCCTTCTACCGGAACATGGTTCTCTCGCGTCGCCTCGACGACGAGGAGATCACACTCAAGCGCAAGAACCTCATCTTCTTTCAGATCTCCGGAGCCGGTCACGAAGCCGCCCTCACCGCGGTGGGGCACGAGATGCGGCCCAGTCACGACTGGTTCTATCCGTACTACCGGGACCGTGCCCTGTGCCTGGCGCTGGGAATGACGCCCACCGAGATGCTGATGAGCGCCGTCGGCGCGGTCGCCGACCCGAACTCGCACGCCCGCCAGATGCCCAGCCACTGGGGCCACAAAGAGCTCAACATCGTCTCGCAGTCCAGCCCGACCGGCACGCAGCTCCTGCAGGCGGTCGGGTGCGCGGAGGCGGGATCGCTCTATCGCCGGATCCGAGAGATCCCGGACCGGACCTCTCGATTCCGCGACGACGAAGTCGTCTACGTTTCCCTCGGCGACGGTACGTCCAGCCAGGGCGAGTTCTGGGAAGCGGTGTTGTTCCACCTCGAGGACAACGGGTACGCGATCTCGGTGCCGGTCGAGCAGCAGACACCGGGCGGCAGCGTGTCCGACCTGCTGCGGACCTTTCCGGGGCTCAAGATCGTGGTGTGTGACGGCACCGATCCGATCGACAGCCTCCAGGCCACGCGCCAAGCCCTCGCGCACTGTCGCACCGGCCAGGGTCCGGCGCTCCTCCACAGTCGGGTCACTCGCCCCTATTCGCATTCGCTGTCGGATGATCACCGCACCTACCGGACCCCGGAGGAGCTGGCGGAAGAGGAAGCGCGAGATTGCAACAAGACGTTCCCACGCTTCCTCGTCGAGCAGGAGTACGCGACGGAAGGCGAGCTCGAGGAGATACGGGCCAGCGTCGATCGCGAGGTGAAGGAAGCTTCCGAGGCCGCGCAGGCGGCACCCAAGCCGCCCGCCACCCAGGCGGAGGCGGAGTCGTTCGTCTATTCCACCAGCGTGGATCCGACCGGCCCCGACTTCGATCGGCCGCCGACCGAAGAGGGCGACCCGGACTCAGTCGTGGGGATGATCAACACTTGTCTCCGCGAGGAGATGGCTCGTGAGCCGAGGATCGTGGTGTTCGGCGAGGACGTCGCCGACGCCACCCGCGAAGACGCGCTCTCGGAGGTTCCGGGCAAGGGCGGCGTGTTCAAAGTGACGCACAAGCTGCAGCGCGAGTTCGGCCACGATCGCGTGTTCAACTCGCCGCTCGCGGAGGCGAACATCGTCGGGCGTGCGATCGGGATGGCGACGCGAGGACTGAAGCCCGTCGTGGAAGTCCAGTTCTTCGACTACATCTGGCCGGCCATGATGCAGATCCGGAACGAGCTGACGATGATGCGCTGGCGGAGCCGCGGTGATTTCGCCTGTCCGTTCGTCATTCGCGCGCCGATCGGGGGCTACCTGCAAGGCGGCGCGGTCTACCATTCGCAATCGGGCGAGAGCATCTTCGCGCACTGCCCGGGAATCCGCATCGTCATGCCGTCGAACGCCCTCGACGCCAACGGGCTCCTGCGCACGGCCATCCGGTGCGACGACCCGGTGCTCTTCCTCGAACACAAGCATCTCTACCGGCAACCGTACGCGAAAGGGCCCTACCCCGGTCCGGATCACATGATTCCCTTCGGGAAGGCTCGCCTCCACCGACGCGGCTCGGATCTGACCATCGTCACGTACGGCGCGCTCGTCCGCCGGAGCGAAATGGCGGCGAAGCAACTCGCCGAGGCCGGTGTCGACGTGGAGATTCTCGACCTTCGCTCCGTTTCGCCGTGGGATTTCGAGGCGGTCGCGGAATCCGTGAAGCGCACGAATCGTTGCCTCGTCGTCCACGAAGACCACGTGTCGTTCGGGTTCGGGGCGGAGGTCGCGGCTCGCGTCGCGGACGAGCTCTTCCCGTGGCTCGACGCGCCCGTGCAGCGAGTCGCGGGCCTGGACACGCCCGTCGCGTACTCGCCCGTTGTCGAGAACATCACTCTTCCCCAGGTCGCGGACGTAGTCGCCGGCGCCAGGAAGCTCGCAGCGTACTAGTGTTCCGTCTGGATGGTCATGATCAGTTCCGAGATCTCGCAGCCGCCTCGTGCGCCCGAGCTTCGCGAGGTCGGGGGGCACCCTCGCCCGCCGTTGCTGCTCGGCTCGCGGAACATCGAAGCGAGCCTGCGCTGCGCTGACGCGTTCGAGAATGCCCCCCGACCTCGCAAAGCTCGGCTCCTCCGGATGGCGACCTGAACTCGCTCACGCCGGCCGGCAACGGCGCTCCGGAGGCCGTGGAACCGTGGCGGCACCACGGCGGCGAAGAAGTGACGCTCGTCCACGGGGACACCGAAACCTGGTTCCCGGCCCGAAGAAGCCCGGAGCGGCGCGAGGCCGGGGGACCCCCTCGAACGCGTCAGCGCAGCGCAGGCGAGCTACAATCCTCTTTGCGAGCCGAGCAGCAACGGCGGGCGAGGGGGTACCCCGGCCTCGCGCCGCTCCGGGCTAGCCTGCGGAAAAGGAAGCAGGACTTCCGCGACGACTTGCTAGCGGCCCACCGGACAGCCCGTATGCGCGCACTCTTCGTCCCCGGAGCCGCCTGGCTCGCCGTCGCGATCTGGACGGCGCCGCTCCACGCCGGCGGCCCCCTCGATCCCGCCTCCCTCGAGGACGCGCGCCGCGGGCTCGAGCATCTCTACCACGCGCGCCCCATTCAGGCGGCGGCCGCCTTCGAGCAGATCCGCGCCCGTCTCCCCGAGAGCCCCGCAGCCGACTTCCTGCACGGTGCGATCGAGTGGCATCGCGTCACGACCGGCCCGCAGGGCATGACGGCGGGGGGGGATCCCGAGAGGGCCTTCTTCGCGAGGATGAACGCCGCGATCGAGCTCGGAGAGAAGGCGATCGAGAAGGACCCGGGAGACCTGTCGGCCCGGTTCTTCCTCGGTGGCGCGTACGGCTACGAGGCACGCTACCTGGCCCTCCAGGAAAACTGGTGGACCGCGTACCGCACGGGGAAGAAGGGAGTAGGTCACCTCGAGAAGGTCGTCGAGGCCGACCCGACGTTCGGTGACGCATACCTCGGACTGGGGATCTATCACTACTACGCGGACGTCCTCCCCAAGGTGCTGAAGATCTTCGGAGCGCTCGTGGGTCTCCGGGGTGATCGCGAGAAGGGTCTCGAGGAGATCCGGCGCGCCCGGCGCGACGGGGCACTCGTCGAGGAGGAGTGCCGGTTCTTTCTCGCCGAGATCGAGTCGACCTTCGAGCAGAACCACTGGAGAGCGCTCGCCTACTCGCGCAGCCTCCGCGACGAGTACCCGGAGAACGAACTGTTCACATGGATCAACGCCCGGATCCTCGACGAGTTGCACCTCACGGATCTCTCGATCGCGGAATGGACCGCGCTTCGGGGCCAGGCGAAGGGGCGACGCCTGACGGGTTTCATCGAGTACCGGCTCGCGAGATCGCTTCTCTTCGCCGGCGACTTCGAAGGCGCCGCCGCGAGGCTCGACGAGCTCCTGAAGCTCGGACGCCTCGGCAGCCGGAGGATCACGATGTGGGGGCGGCTCCGCTACGGAGTCGCGCTCGACTTTCTCGGACGGCACGAGGAGGCGCTGAGACAGTACGAGATCGCCAAGGAGCTCGATGCTTCGGACCTCGCGAGGGAACGGGCGGCGGCGCGAATCCACGCGGGCCGTCGCGACCCGGCGGTGGTGTCGCTGGAAGAGCTCGCGGAGACCGCGCGGATTCTGAAGGAGACCGGCCGTCGCACGGAGACCGAGCTCCGGCGCGTCGAACACCTCGTGGTCGACCCGCCCCGCGGACGATCGAAGCGGGTGCGACTGGACTCCTTCCGGATCCTCGAGGATCTCGTCGAGGCCCGCCTGCGGGACGGACGCCCCGCGGATTGCGTCGCGGCGGTCGCCCGCGCTCTCGAGCTGTCGCCGGGGCCACTCGCCGAATCACGCGCGCGACTGCTGGCGATCCGGGCCCGGGCGCACCAACGCATGGGCCGCACCGAGAAAGCGATCGCGGACTTGAGCCGGGCCCACGAACGTGCGTCGGGGGACGACCGGCGACGAATCGGGCGGGATCGCGATCTCGTCGAGCGCCTCGCGGACATGGTGCGCCCCACTCCCACAGCCGCGGCCGCCTTCACGTTCCGCGCGAGAGACCGAGGCGAACTCCTCTTGGAAGTGGAGTTTCCGGATCGGAGGGTACCCATGGAGCTCGCCGATGGGGTCTGGACGGTGACGACCGGTGGGGCGGGCCGCGACCCCCTTCGGTACCGGTTCGTCGCGGACGGCGAATTCCGGCGACTGGACCCGCACGCGCCGCGCGTGAAGCTCATCGACGACGAGGCCTGGAGCTTCGTCCCTCAACCGAAGCAGACGAACTCCTCGCCCTCCCGGTAGCCCCAGCCGGCCAGAGTCTCTCGGATTTCCGCACGAGCCCCCTTCACGCCCACCGACACCACGAGGAAACATCCGGGCTTCTCGCGGAGCGTCTCGGAGGTTCGAACCTCCACCCCGATCATCCTTCGCCCGATCTTCGTCGGTGCGATGTCGACGAGATGGCGCAGCGCCACGCCGCGCCCACGCAGTGCTTTCGCCGTGCGCTTTCCGTCGCGACCCGCCCCCCACACGATCACCTCGCGGCCCGCGAGACCCACGGCGCCGACGAGATGGTCTGCCTTGCACTCCAGGAACGCCCGAGCCGTGTAACGCGGGTCGGTGCGCGTGAGACGGTCGGAGTGGTCGCGGATCCGGACGAGCGTGCGCGGGACCTTCGCGAACGTCCAACCGGCCCGCCAAGCGCGCAACCACAGGTCGTAGTCCTCGGGCTGGTCGAGATCGCGGTAGCCGCCGAGCGCCCGTAGCGACGACGTCCGAACGGTAACCGACGGGTGCGCCAGCGGCGACTCGACAAAGAGATCCCGCACGATCTCGTCGTGCGTGACGACCGAGTTCATCCAGTCCTCGTACGCCCGCAGGTTGGGCGACACGTCGCCGAAGAACTGCACCCGACACGACACGACGTCTACCTCCGGCCGCGCGTTCAGGAGTTCCACCTGCCGGGCGAGTCGCTCTTCGTCCATGACGTCGTCGGCGTCGAGCCTCGCGACGAAGGGAGCCTCGACCCGCGAGAGTCCGTCGTTGAGGGTCGCGACGATTCCGCGCGGGGGACACCGGAGGACGACGAAGCGCGGATCGTCGCGGGCGGCCGCCGCCGCGATCGCGGGGGAGTCGTCCTGGGAGCCGTCGTCGAGCACGAGGCAGCGGAAATCCGGGAAGGACTGGCGGCAAATGCTGCGGAGGGTCTCGGACAGGGTGGTGGCGGCGTCGCGAACGGGCAGCAGGACGTCGACCGCGCTCAATCGGACTCCCAGAGAGGCGTGGAGAGATACCGCTCACCGAAATCGCTGAAGATCGTGACGATGATCCCGCGACCGGCCTCGCGCCCGGCCCGGAGAACTCCCTCCAGGTAACCGCCCGACGACTGGCCGACGAACAGCCCCCGCAACGCCATTGCCCGCGCGTGTTCGCGCGCCTCCTCGCTGGAAACGTCGGTCCATTCGTCGACGACTGATTCGTCGAGAATCTCGGGAACGATGTCGCCGGGGTGGCCGAGCGGTTTCAGGCCCTCGATGCCCGGGAAGACTTCCGGGCGAACCGAGCAGACCCGGATCCCCCGGTCGTGCTCCTTGAGACGGCGCCCCACGCCCGTGATCGTCCCCCCCGTACCCACGCCGGCGACGAAGTGCGTGACGCTTCCCGCCGTCTGCTCGAGGATCTCTTCCGCCGTGGTGTCGTAGTGCGCGCGCCAGTTCCCGTCGTTCGCGTATTGATCGCAGAAGAAGTAGCGACCGGGATACGCTTCGGCGAGACGATGCGCCTCGCGGAGCGCTTCGTCGTAGCCTTCGATGGGATCGGTGAACGTGAGCTTCGCGCCGTGGGCGAGAATGCGCTTCTTCCTCTCGAGACTCGCATTCCCCGGTACGACGAGCTCGACGTCGAACCCGAGCACCCCGCCGATCATCGCGTACGCGATCCCGGCGTTCCCGGACGACGAGTCGAGCACGGTCTTCCCTTCGCGGAGCCGTCCGTCGAGGACCGCTTCGCTCAACATTCGGAGCACCGGGCGATCCTTGATGGAGCCGCCGGGGTTGTAGTACTCGATCTTCGCGAACACCTCGACGTCGGGCAGCTCGTCGCGGAACACGTCGAGCCGAACGAGCGGCGTGTTTCCGATGAGGCGGAGTGGCGGATACCGGTCGACGAGCTCCTGGATCTCCGTCGGCGACGACAAGTGGACTACACGTCCGCCGCTACTGGGCGGCTCCACTCCCGTCCGAGCTCCCGGGCGCGCGCCAACTCGATGTCCGAGAGCAGCGGCAACGAAAGCGCGGCCTCGAGATGCTCCACCTGCTCCTCGTTGCGGAAGCCGGGGATCGTCACCGAAACCGCCGGGTGGCCGACGACGAACTGCACGGCCGCCTGGGCCAGCGACCGGACGCCGTCACCCGTGAGGAAGCGCAGCTCCTCGACCCGCCCGATCCGGGCCGCGATCTCGTCGCGCGTCAGACAGCTTCGCCAATCGTCGCGGGCGAACACGGTCGCGCGCGTGTAGCGCCCGGACAGAAAACCGTACGCCAAAGGGATCGAAGCGATCACGCCCACCCCGTGCTCACGCGCCTCGTCGAAGAGCTCGGATGCCGCCGCCTGCTGCAAGAGGTTGAAATGGACCTGAATGGTATCGATGCGTCCCGTGCGGACGAGACGCCGTCCGGCCTCCAAATCGGATCCGACGCTCACGCCGGCGAGCCGAATGATCTCGCGCTCCTTGAGCCCGTCGAGCGCGTCGAGCGCTTCGTCGGTCTCGGGACCTTCTTCCGGTACCGCGTGTAATTGCAGGAGGTCGAGCCGGTCGAATCCGAGCCGCACCCGGGAGCGGAGCGCGGCTGCCCGCAGGTGGTCAGCCGAGAGATCCTTCAACCAGCGCTCGGAGCCGTCGGGAACCCAGCCCGCCTTCGTCGCGACGGCGACTTGCCCGCGGCGGCCGGCGACCGCCTTCCCGAGGATTCGCTCGCTCCGGCCGAGCCCGTAGGAGTCGGACGTGTCGAAGAAGTTGATGCCGAGGTCCAGGGCGCGCTCGATCGCTCTCGACGCCTCGCTGGGCGGGACATCCCCGTATCCGGTGGGGACGCCACCGAGCAAGATGGATCCGCCGGCCGGCCAGGTGCCCAGGCCGATTTCGGATACCTGGATTTCGGAACTCCCAAGGTTTCGATACCGCATGGCCGAAACAAGATAGCATGTGCCTCCGTATCCAGGAACGCCTCGCCGGCGAATTCGGGGGGCGCTCAGGGGAGCGCAGGAACCTGCGGAGGCCGTTCGTGTTGTAGACTGGACTCCGGAGAACGGGGAGATCGAGCGATGAGACAGTGGAAGAGCGAGGCGAAGGAGTGGGGCAAGACGCTCCTCTATACGGGCCTCCTCTCGCTCGTGCTGAGGGTCGCGGTCGTCGAGGCGTTCGTCGTCCCCACGGGTTCCATGCGGCCCACGATCCTCGAAGGGGACCGGCTGCTCGGATCGAAGTTCCACTACTGGTTCTGGCGGCCGCAACGCGGAGACGTCGTCGTGTTCCGTCCCCCGGAAAGTGCCCAGCAGATCACGGACAAGAATGTGCCGCGCTACGTGAAGCGCGTCATCGCGGTGGCCGGCGACACCGTCGAGGTGAAACGCGGGCACGTCTTCGTGAACGGCGAGACGATCGACGAGCCCTACGTCGACAAGTCACCGAAATACCGGATCCCGCCGATCGTGGTTCCCGCAGGACAGCTCTTCGTTCTCGGTGACAACCGCAACGAGTCCTTCGACAGCCACCGTTGGGGATTCCTCGCGCAAGAGTCCCTCATCGCGCACGTCTTCGCCCGCTACTGGCCGCCGAACCGAATCGGGAGTCTCTGAGACCCCACCTTCTGTTACCGTGCCGCGATGACCATCCGCCGGCTCGCGATCTTCGGCTTGCTATTGCTCGTCTCGTGTGACGGAACGTCGACGCCCGGACGGAGCGTTGTCTTCGTCACGATCGACACGACGCGGGCGGACCGGATCGGCGTCTACGGACACCCTCGGGCGAGGACGCCGGTGCTCGACCGCGTCGCGCGCCGGGGAGCGCTCGTCCGGGACGCGATCGCCGACGTTCCCGTGACCCTCCCGAGTCACGCCACCCTCTTCACCGGCATTCCCGCGATCGGCCACGGGGTCCGCTTCAACGCGGACTTCAAGCTCGGCGAGGACGCCGAGACGATCGCGGAGGTCTTCGCGGCCGAAGGGTGGGCGACCGGCGCCGTGGTCTCCACCCCGGTGCTCGACTCCCAATTCGGAATCGACCAGGGGTTCAAGCACTATGACGACCAGCTCTCCCCCGGCTACGCGAAGCAGGACACCACTCGCTTCTTCGGGCAAGAGCATTGGTTGCCGAAGGCCGATCGTCGAGCGGACGAAGCGGTGGATCGGGCGCTCAGTTGGCTCACCCACGCCCCCGCGCCGTTCTTCTTCTGGCTTCACATCTACGATCCCCATTTCCCCTACGACCCTCCCCCGCCCTGGGGCAACGGACGAGCCGACCTCTATCTGGCCGAGATCGAGGCGACCGACCGAGCGCTCGGCCGACTCACGCGGTGGATCGACACGCGCGACGCTCTCGCCGACCCCGTGTTGATCGTGACGTCCGATCACGGAGAGGGTCTCGACGATCACCGCGAGGATGAGCACGGCATCTTCGTCTACGACGAGACCATCCGGGTACCGCTCGTCGTGCAGGCGCCGGGGATCGGGCCGGCCGCCGTCGTCGACGGGCAGGTCCGGACGATGGACGTCGCCGCGACCGTGCTCGAGCTCGCCGGATGGTCACGCGAGTTCGGCCTCGGGCGGAGCCTCGTCCCGCGGCTGACCCGCCCGCGGGCGGAACCCGGGGACGTCGCCTACTGCGAGTCGGTGAAGACGAAGCTCTTCTACGGAGGCAGCGGACTGAAGTCCGTCCGGACGGCGGACGCGAAGTTCGTCTGGGCGCCCACCCCGGAGCTCTACGACCTCCGGACTGACCCCGGTGAGACCCGGAACCTCTTGAGGGAGAGGTCTGAGCTCGCGGGCCGATTGCGAGCGACGCTCGAGGATACCGTCCGAGAGATCCTCGCCGCGGATCTCGCCACCGTCGAGGCGGCGAACGCGGAC
>JALGZO010000378.1 GCA_025774865.1 bacterium
TCGTCAGCCAGCGTCTCCTGCCCCGGGCCGACGGCAATGGACGCGTGGTGGCGGCCGAGGTTCTCGTGGCCACGCGCAACGTGCAGGACCACATCCGGGAAGAGAGTGGATCAGGGGCGCTCCGTGAGCTGATCGAGCGGGGCCGCGACCAGTACGGGATGCAGACGTTCGACCAGCATCTCCAGGAGCTGTACTCGACGGGGTTGCTCACCCACAAGGTGGCCCGAAGCGCGGCCACGAGCCCGGATGACTTCGATCAGACGCTCGCCTACGGGCAACGAGCCTCGCACGAGGGCGAAGTTTCGCCGGCGCCCACCGGGCCGGTCGATCGCAGGGGGTCTTCGCCCTTCCTCTAGGACGCCGGCGGATCCCGGCTACCTCAAAACGGAGTCTCTCACCACTCCAGGGCAATTCTTGAATCCCCACAGTCTCGGGCGTAGGCTGGCCTCCTGCACGATCACTTCACCCACGCCGGAGGTGGACCGTGAGCTCGGCCACGATGATCATCCCCACCCTCCTCCTCGCCTTTGCCGCCGGGACCGCGGGGCCCGACGAGCTCCCTCGTTCCGGAGTGGCGGAGGTCGGGCTGCCGACGGGTTCTGCGGGACCCGGCGTCGCGAGCGGCACGGCCACCAACGTGAACGTCACCATGGACACGCGCCCTCAGAACGAAACCAGCATTGCCGCCGATCCCGACGACCCTCTGAACCTCGTGGCTGGAACCAACGACTATCGATACGGAGAGGTCGACGCCGGCTTCGCCTATACCTTCGACCGCGGGCAGACGTGGCAGGCGAACACTCTGGACGGAGTGAACTCGGCGCTTGGGAAGTACGACGCACAGGGCGATCCCGCTGTCGCGGCTTACCGCGGCGGCGTCTTCTACTTCGCCTACATCGATTTCAACCGAGGCGACGACCAGAACCGTCTCGCGGTGACCAAGACCACCGACGGCGGCCAGAGCTGGCTCCAACTGGGAGTCATCATCGACCATGTCGGCCCGGGCGCCCACGATTTCGAGGACAAGGAGTTCATCGCGGTCGACAACACCGGCGGCCCCTTCGACGGTAACGTCTATATCAGCTGGACGCGGTTCCCCGCGGCGGGATCAACGCGAATCATGTTCTCACGCTCCACCGACGGCGGAGCCTCTTTCTCGGCCCCGGTCCAGATCAGCGACGAGCTCGGCGGCGTCCAGGGATCGGTCCCGGTCGTCGATTCTCGCGGAGTGATCTACGTCGCCTGGCAGCGGAGCGAAACCATTCTGGTCGACAAGTCCGCGGACGGCGGCCTGACCTGGACCACCGACGTCCTCGCGGCCACGATCGACGCTCTGCCTTCGCCTCTCCCCGGAGCGGACTTCCGGGTGAACTCCTTTCCCACGATCGCCATCGATCGTTCCCCCGGGTTGAGCTCCGGCAACGTCTACCTGGCGTGGGCCGATCGGACGGGCGTGGGACAAGGACCGGATGTCCTCTTGACCCGGTCCACGAATGGCGGAACGAGCTGGAGCACTCCGATCCGCGCCAGTGACGATGTGAACGGGACCTACCAGTGGTTCCCGTGGTTGAGCGTCGATCCGAATGGAAATGTGGACATCATGTTCTTCGATCGCCGGGACTCGCCGCTCTCGACTCGCTACCACACTTACTACACGCGTTCCGTCGACGACGGCCTTTCGTTCGAGTCGAATACCCGCGTCTCCGAAGAGATCTCCGATGCTCTCAACGACGGCTTCGGAGGCGCCTTCATCGGTGACTACAACGGGATGGTCTCGACCGATAACGGCGTCCACCCCTTCTGGACGGATGGCCGGGACGCCAACGGCAATGCCGAGGGCTACACCGCGAACGTCCTGCAGACGGCCACGGCGGTCGGAGAGACCGTCTGGCCCAACCTCTCTTCGCTCCACGCGAGCCCGAATCCGTTTCGAAGCGAGACCGCGATTCAATTCGACCTCCCCACGGCCGGTCTTGTTCGTCTCGAGGTGTTCGATGCGGCCGGCCGACGGGTGCGGCGGCTCCTGAGCTCGGAGTTCCGAAGCCCGGGAGCGCATCGCGTGACCTGGGATGCGCGGGACGAGCTCGGTCGAAGGATGTCGTCCGGCGTGTACTTTTGCCGGATTGCCGCGGGCAGTTTCGAGCAGTCCCGGCGGGTCGTCCTGCTGCGGTGAGG
>JALGZO010000379.1 GCA_025774865.1 bacterium
GAACGACGCGGCCCAGCTGATCTCGTCCGGTTGCGCCAGCCCCCAAGTCACAGTGGCGTTCGTGAAGGTGGCTCGCGAGGAATCGGGACCTGAGAGAACGAGAGCGGCGACGAGAGCGCAGAGGTGGGTTACGGCGCGTGGAGGCACGCGGAACCGGCTCAGCGGTCTCGTCGGCAGGGCTCGGCGGTGCAACGATACCGCTCCCGGTTTCGGATGAGTGAATTATCGTCTGTCGCTCGAACCGATCTCAAGCCCAATCGATCGCCGCGCAGACTCTCCGCCGTCTACTGCACGTAACCGAGCGCTTTCAGCAATTCCAGAGTCGCATCATCCACTTCTTCCGTCCCCACCCCTTCTTGCGACAGATCGAACTCGGAGCCCAGCAGCGCGACGAAGGCCCGCGCCGGCTCCGGTTCCTCCTCCGAGAGATCCGTCGCCTCTCCGGGATCTCGCGCCAGGTCGAAGAGTCCGCCGGGGCCCTCGGCCTCCCACAGGTACTTGTAGTCCTGCGCGTACGCAGCTTTGCGTGCGCCGGCTCTCGGAAACGCCTCTGCGAAGATCGTTCGCCGCTTCGCCGGAGCGAACAGGTTCGTACCTTCGACTTCGTTCGCCTCGATGCCCGCGAGCCCCGCCAGCGTCGGATATATGTCGGTGAGGGTGACCAGCCGGTCGGATGCGCCGCGCGCGGCCGTTCCCCAGAGGATGAACGGAACGTGGATCAACTCGTCGTAGAGGAACTGGCCGTGGGAGAGCAAGCCGTGTTCGCCGAGGAGCTCTCCGTGATCGGACGTGATGACCGCGATCACTCGTCGCCGCTGTGACTCCTCGCGCAGACCATCGAAGAAACGACCGACGTGATGATCCAGATAGGTTCCTTCGCCATCATAGAGACAGCGAATGTAGTCGAGCTCGGCGGCGTTCAGCGTCACCCGACCGTCATTGACGAGCTGCAGCCCGTCCTGGTTCCTGACGACGCGCCCCACTTTGTCGCGATCCACTTGCGACATGTCCACGTGCGACGCGAAGTGGTGGAGCACCGGCTCACGCAGGACATAGGGAGTGTGCTGCACGGAGATGTTGACGAAGAGAAAGAACGGGCGCGAGTGATTCCGGGACCGCAACCAGCGGCCCACAATGTCGAGTGTTCTCCGGGTGGGATCGGCGTCGCGCACGAAGCGATCCAGGAGTCGCTCGTACACGAGCGAAACCTTGTCTTCGACGTTCACGGTGATGGCGTGCTCGAAACCGCGCGCCCAGCCGTTTGACTGCAAGAGCAGACCCTTGCTCGAGATGAAGAACGTCTCGTAGCCGGCGTCGGAGAAGTGCTCCGCGAGGGTCGGGGATTCTCCTTTCAGCTGCACCTGGTTGCCGAACGTCCCGTGCCGGCTCGGGTAGAGGCCGGTGAACATCGAGGCGTGGGAGGGCGGTGTCCAGGGCGCGGCCGCATATGCGCGTGAGAAGAGTACCCCTTCGGCGGCGAGACGATCCAGGTTCGGCGTGGTTCCGGCGGGGTTGCCGCCGCAGGAGAGCGAGTCCAGCCGTGTCGTATCCATGATGAACAGAACCACGTTCGGGCGGCGCTCGGCGGCGGCGGGCGGTGGCGCCCCCGGGGAGACCGCCCGCAGCACCAGCACGCCTCCGGCGACGATCCCCACGACGGAGACCGCGGCCGCCGCAATCCCACCGCGTCCGGCGAAGGGGCGGAGCAGTCCGCGCAGAACGGCCCGGAGGACGAAGGCCACGATCAAGGCGAGCGGGACCACGACGAGGAAGGGCAGGAGATTTCGTCGGCCGGATACCCCCAGACCCACGTCGTACAGATGGATCCAGGCGAAGAGCACCAGGAACACGAAGGAAAGCGTAAACGCCATGTTCGTGAACGGGCCGGAGGCGCCGCTCGAGCGACGACGGAAGGCGGACCAGACGATCCCCAGCAGGAGCCCGGCCACCGCGCCGGCCGCGAGGTAGACCATGAATGAGTTCGCCATGTAGCCGGCGCTCAGCCAGTAGGGCCCGGTATCTGCAAGGACGAGGCCCAGGTCGATCCCGGCGACCAGCGCACCGGCTGCGACGCCGGCCGCGGCGCCGGCGCTGAGGAACTTGCTCAAACGGTCCGTCTCCCAGGCGTGGGCGTTCCGAGTCGGCCAGGTTAGCAGACGGGACGGACCCCCG
>JALGZO010000380.1 GCA_025774865.1 bacterium
GAGATGCTGCGCGCGGCGCTGATCGCCTGGCTTCCGCCGAACACGGCCCGCGACCCGGGGGCCACCGTTCCGTCCACAGCTGACTAGCCTGGACCGGTCCCCACGCCGTCGCTTGTGAGTACGGGCCAGGGCCAGTTCGCCCTGGCGACGCGCGCTCTACTTCGTACGGACTGGCTCAATCCGTGATGTTGGCGGAGTGACTATTCCGGTGGCGGTTTTTTGCGGATCGAAGACGAGGACGGTGATGTTTCCCTCGGTGGTCGCCGGGTGGAAGGACAGTTCCTTCACGGCGGCTCGCACGATCTCCAAACCGAAGCCGCGGCCGCTCCTTCGGACCGCGGGATCCCGGAAGTCCACCTCACGGCTGCCGTCCGGCTGAAACGGCCGACCATGGTCGACGAACAGGAAGAAGCCGTCGCGGGTGGCCTGCCCATGCGTCGCCGGCAGCCACCAGAGATCGACCGGCCGGTTCCCGTCACCCCCGTTTCCGTGCTCGAAGATGTTCACCCCGATCTCGTACAGGGCGCTCTCCAAGCGCACGAGATCCTCCCCGATGAGGTCATTGGGCTTCACCTCCCGGTCGATCCAGTCCCGGATCCCGACGAGCCCGTCGAATCCGCCGCTCAGGGCGAGTCGGCGACCGCGTTCCCGGGCCCGGCCGAGCAACGCGAGAGGGGATAGGCGGGGGCTCGATGAAAGCTGCTCGGAACCCGAAGTCCGCCGATCTCCGTCGACGCTCAGGACCAGCAGCGTCTCGTCGTCGAAAGGAGGTTGATCACCCGCCCACTCGGCCATGCGCCGACGAATCGAGTCGATCACCGCGGAGCAGCCGTTCCCCGCCGCGGCCGTCACCGCGTCGGCGAGTCGCTCGAACCCGAACTGGGATTCGCCCGTGACGTCGAACGACTCGTTGATCCCGTCCGTGTACTGCACTGCGACGTCCCCGGGCGCGAGCTCGATGCGCTCATCCGTCATGGTCGCCGCGAAAACGCCCCCTCGAACGGCCCCCATGGGAATCCCCTGTGTGCGGTACCACTCGCCGATCCTGGTGGCGGCGCGGTAGACGAAGAGCGGGCTGTGTCCGGCGGACGAGAAGACCAGCGTGCGCGACGCGGGATCCAGGATTCCGTAGAACATCGTGACGAACGTGCCGCGCCGGAGATTGGCGGACAGATTCTGTTCCAGACGCATGAGCAAAGCACTCGGCGAGGTCTCGGCGTCGCGAAACGCGCGCAGCAGTGCGGCCAACATGGACGTCACGAGGCATCCGGCGAGCCCCTTGCCGGAGACGTCCGCGATCACGATGCCGACCCGGTCGCGCGGCAGCCGGAAGACGTCGTAGTAGTCGCCGCCCACCTCGGCCGCGGCCCGGTGAGCGCCGGCCAGTATGCATCCCCCCACGGTCAGGCCCTCCGAGGGCAGAAGCGACGATTGGATCTCTCGCGCAAGCTCGACCTCGTGGGCAAGACGCTCCTTCTCCACGTGCTCCTCCCGCGCGAGCTTCAGCTTGGCGGCCATCTCGTTCATGGTCTTGGCGAGGAGCCCCAGCTCGGTACGATTCCGGAGATCGACGGGGGTTTCCAATTCACCGCGACCGATGCGCTCCAGTCCTTCGCGGATCCTCCCGATCGGTCTCAGCAGGAGCGAGACGAATGCGATCGACACGACGATGGCGGCGAGAGTGATAGCGACCACGAAGATCAGCTGCTTCGTTCTCGCCCGGGCGATCGCCTGATCCATGTACAACCTCGTCAGAGCCACGTACGTGGACCCGATGCGGTCGCCGCCCGGCCGCAAGACCGGGGCCGAGGCGACGAGGAGGGTTTCGTTCCTGCGAACCCACTCGCCGGGTGCGAGCCCGACGACGGTCTCCCCCGGGAGCAACCCGTCGGGGGGCTCGAACGGCTCGCCGATCCGGCGCGGATCGGCGTGACCGCGGATCACATCGTCCAGGTCCACCACGGTGGCGAATGCGAGCTGCTTCGGGTGCTCAACCATCCGCGACAAGATGGGTGCGAGGGTCAGCTCCGGAAAATCCGAAAGCAGGGCGCCGGAGCTCGTGAGCGCCAGGTTCTGGGCCTCGAGGAGCAGCCTGGCTTGGATCTCGCGAGTGAGTGACTCGCGGGCGTTTCGCTCCGCGAACCCGCCCACCCCGAGCACCACCGCGGCGAT
>JALGZO010000381.1 GCA_025774865.1 bacterium
CCACCTTTTGCCGGAACGGGGATCGATGTCTCTACCGTTCGATCCTCCGGCGAGGCACGTCCCGCCGGGGAATCAGCGCGATTCGAGAAGCTCGCGCCAGTAGCTCGCGGTGTCGAAAGCCTCGTCGAACGAGTAGACCTCCCGGAAGTCCTCCTTGCTGTCTTCGTCCGTCTTCGAGAGGAGCTTCTGATCGACCAGGTTGAACACGATCTCTCCGAAGTCGTCCGTGGTGTGGACGCCCCACGCGCGAAGCACCTCCGGCGCCATCACTCCGTAACGCTCGCGTGCGAACTGGCGGATCGCCTCGAGAAGCTCGCGGCCCGTCACGTGGGTCCCGGTTGCGAACACGACCTCCGACGCGTACGTCACCGCCAGGCGCGTGAACTCGTAGGCACCCAGGGCATAGCGGGGGTCGCGCTCCAGAATCTCGAGCAGCGCTCGCTCTTCGGGAGCGACCTGCAGCACGTCGGACACGCCTCCCGGGTTCTTCACGTAACGAACCCGCACCCGATCGTTTATCGGACGAAGCCGCTTGGGGATCAAGCGGTTCTGGCCACGGGAAGCCCCCGAGACTCGATCAATATGCCATCGGGCGTCAACCTCGACCAGGTTTCGAGCGCTTCCGGATCGGTTTCTGGCCGGTCGGTCAGGAAGTGGAGGCCCCGGCTCTCGGACCGATGTCGGGCCGAGCGGCTCAGGAGAAGCCCGGCGAGCGCGATATTCCGAAGTTCGGCCAGGTCCCCGGACGGACGAGTCCGGCGGTAAAGATCTTCGGCCCAGCCCCTCATCACCCGGAGACGTCCAATCGCCTGGTCCAGGCGCTCCCGGGTCCGCACGAGCCCCACGTAGTCCCACATGAGCCGTCGCACGGCGTCCCACTCGTGATCGAGGATCACTCCCTCGTCGGCTCCGGGCGGCTCTCGTCCGGGACTGGGCGGGGGGGCCGGCTCTCCGCCGTCGTCCGCCAAGGGCTCGGAGCGGGCGGCGCGATCGGCCATGACGAGGGCCTCCAGAAGTGAGTTCGACGCGAGTCGGTTCGCCCCGTGAACGCCGGTGAACGCGACCTCCCCCGCCGTGAAGAGCCCATCGATGGCCGTGCGGCCGTCGAGGTCGGTGGCGACGCCACCGCACATGTAATGCGCCGCCGGCACGACGGGGATCGGGTCGACCCCCGGCTCGAGACCGAACTCCTCGAGCCGTTGGGAGATGTTCGGAAACCGCCGACGGAAGCGCTCGGCCCCGATCGGGGTCGGGTCCAGCAGGACGCACTTGTCGCCGCGTTCCTTCATTTGAAAGTCGATCTCCCGCGCGACGATGTCGCGCGTGGCCAGGGACCCGAGCTCGTGACGCGCGCGCATGAAGTCGTCGCCCGCGAGATTTCGCAGGATCGCGCCCTCCCCCCGCACGGCCTCGGAAATGAGGAAGGACTTTGCGTCCGGGTGGTAGAGGCACGTCGGGTGGAACTGCACGAATTCGAGATTCACGATGGGACAGCCCGCGCGGGCGGCCATGGCCACTCCGTCGGCCGTCGCGATGTCGGGGTTCGTCGTGTAGAGGTAGACCTTCCCGCAGCCGCCGGTCGCGAGGAGCGTCTGCCGGGCGCGTACCAGCCCCGACTCACCAGTCTCGGGAGCGAGGAACGAGGCGCCATAGCAGCGGGGGCGGCCTCGAGAGTCGGATCCTGTCCAGAGATCCAGGGCTAAATGATTCTCCAACAGTCGGATACGCGAATTTTCCTCTACTGCTTTCGTAAGCACTCGCTCGATCTCTTTGCCCGTCAGATCCTTGGCGTGCACGATACGCCGTTGGCTGTGTCCCCCCTCCTGCCCGAGGTCGAGCGCTCCGGTCGGGTCCTCGGTGAACGACACTCCCCAATCGATGAGCTCCCGAACGAGTCGGGGACCTTCGCGGACCACGAGCTCGACCGCCTCGCGCCGGCAGAGGCCGGCCCCAGCCCGGAGAGTGTCCTCGGTGTGGAGGTCGAAGCTGTCGGTCGGGTCCATGACCGACGCCACCCCTCCCTGCGCGCGGTTCGTGCTCGAGTCGGCCCGGCTCTTCTTCGTGAGGATGAGGACGTCGCCATGGCGGGACGCTTTCAGGGCGTACGTGAGACCGGCGATGCCGCTTCCGAGAACGAGGCTCGTGCACTCGTGGACGACTCTCAACGCGGTGCCCCCCCCGCGAGCCGCGACTCGACCAGCTCGAGGAGAAGGTCCTCCGAATCGACCTCGACGTCGAGGTCGAACACGGCGGGAACCGGCGGGCGGTCGACGAGCTGCGACGGCCAACGCGCCCGATCCTTCGCGGTGACCGCGAGGTGATCGGCGCCTTCCTCGCTCGCCCGGTCCGCAGCCTCGAACACCTGGAGCCGCGTGAACGGGTGGTGGTCGGGGTACCGAGTCGCCCCGGTCAGGACGAGTCCGAGGCTCTCGAGGCCGTGTTCGAAGGACGCCGGGTCCGCGACCCCCGACAGGGCATGGACAGAGGCCCCTTCGTCGATCCGGCTGTTCGCCGTCGGCACGAGACGGGCTTGAAACACTCGCGCGGACGCGTCGAGCCCCGTCGGCTCCGCGGGCAGCCCTCCTCCCCGATCGACGAGCACGACGACTTCAGCGCGCCGCAGCCCGGCGATGGGCTCCCGGAGCGGACCGGCGGGCAGAACCCACCCGCCGCGGCCCCCCAGATCCCCGGAGACGAGCACGATGTCGACATCCCGCACGAGGCGTCGATGCTGAAAGCCGTCGTCCAAGACGAGTACGCTTGCTCCCCGGCCAGCGGCGAGGGCCGCACCGCGCGCTCGGTCGGGTGCGACGATCACCGGCACGTCCGGGCAGGTTCGAGCGAGGAGCGCCGGCTCGTCGCCGTCGCGCACCGCGTCGGGCCGGTCCGCATTCACCAGCCTCGGCTCAGATCCACCCTGCGCGTGGTAGCCGCGCGAGAGGATCGCCGGTCGGTGACCTCGCTCCCGGAGGCGGGCCGTGAGCCACCGGGTGAACGGCGTCTTGCCACTTCCTCCGGCGGAGAGCGCCCCGACCGATACGACCGGTTGTGACACGCGACGGTGTCGGAGCAGCCCGTGGTCGTGCAGACCGTGGAAGACCCGCGCCCCGACGCCGTACAACCAGGACGCCGGCAACGCGATCGCCACCGGCCATGCCGCATCCAGACGGCGCGCGCCGCGGTGATCCTGGACTCGAGGAGTCATCGGAGGACGCCGCGATCGGACAGCCAGTCCAGCGTTCGCTTCGCCGCTCCGCCCCCGGCGGCGACGACGGCGTGAGCCGCTCGCCCCCGGCGCTCGGCCTCTTCGGTATCCCGCAGGATTCGCTCGACCGCGTCCGCCAGATCCTCCTCGTTCCGCACGCGAAGAGCGCCGCCGCTCTCCTCGAGCCGCGTTGCGAGGGCGGAACAGTTCTCGGTGTGCGGCCCGAGCAGGATCGGTCGCCCCGCGGCCGCCGCCTCCAGGGGGCTGTGACCGCCGAACGGGCGAAGGCTCCCTCCGACGAGGGCACAGTGGGATCGCCGATACGCTTCCCCGAGAACCCCCATCTCGTCGACGACGAGGATCGACCAGCCGTTATCGGAGCGAGCATCGTCGCGCTGCTCCCAGCGCCTGTGGGGCCAGCCCGATCTCGCCGCGGTCTCGGCCACCTCCCGAAACCGATCGGGATGGCGCGGGGCCAGGATCAGCTCGCCCCGGGGAAGGGTCCGCGCGACTCGACGCGTCGCGCCGATGGCGATCTCCTCCTCCCCGGGACGTGTACACGCGGCGATCCACCGCGGGCCGTCGCGCGGCGGGGCGACGCGCGGGGCGACATCGACGTCCTCCTTGAGGTCGCCCGTCACGCGAACCGCGTCGCTCGGAGCGCCGAGGGTTCGGAAGCGCTCCGCGTCCTCCTCGGTCCGGGCCCCGACCGCGGCGACGCCCTCGAGGACGCGCCGGTAGACGCCGCGCACGAACCGAGTGCGCCGCATCGACCGGGCGGTGAGGCGGCCGCTGGCGACCGCCCACGGGATGGAGCGGGCGGAGAGTTCCAGCAGGAGATTCGGCCAAATCTCCGTCTCGAGGAGAATGAGTGCGGACGGGCGCAGGCGCTCGAGAAAAGTCCGCACGCAGCGTGGCGCGTCGAGGGGAAACGGAAACGGACCGAAGTCGGGCGCGAGCCGGGCGGCCCGCGCTCTCCCGGTCCGGGTCATTGTCGACAGCGCGACCGCCCGGGGTGCGCAGCGTCCGAGCTCGCGCAGCACCGCCTCGGCGGCCGCAGTTTCTCCGACGGACGCCGCGTGGATCCACAACGGCCCGCCGCCGGGTGGCGGTCGCGGGACGAAGCCGAGCCGCTCGCGAAGCTCGCCGGGGCGCCCCCGCAGGACGAGCGATGGGATTCGGAGCGCGAGACCGGCGCCCCACACGGCACGGTAGATTGACAGGGCGACGTTCACGCCGGAATCCGCAGGGCACTCTGGGCCCGACGACGACCGCTCGCGTACGCCTCCGCTTCCGCTTCCACGTCCGCCATTCCCTTCTCCACCCGAGCCACGATCGACCCCAGGTCACCTTCCGACCGCGAACCGCTCGGGTCGATCGGCGCACCATACACGACCCACACTCGCGCGAACGGCTTGGGGACGAGGAAGCGATCCCACGAGCGGGCGCGCCAGGCGCGATCCGAGGAGACGCCGACCGGGACGATCGGGACTCGTCCGCGGGTCGCGATCTGAACGGTACCCGGGGCGACCGACCCTCGAGGACCGCGCGGCCCGTCGGGAGTGATGGCCAGGTCGTGACCTTCGCGCGCCCGACGTGCCATGCGGATGACCGCCTCGGCGCCGCCCCGCGAGCTCGATCCCCGCACCGCTCCGTAGCCGAGATTGCCGGTGATGCGCGTGATGATCTCTCCGTCGCGACTCTCCGAGATGAGCACCTGAACGTCTCGGTTCCGATGCGTGAAGGAGAGGGGAAGCAGAACCCCGTGCGTGAACACGTACACGACCGACCCGCCGCCGCCGCGGGCTCGCTCGACACTTTCCCGTCCGACGTGACGGACCCGCCACGTCCGGCCGATCGCGACGACGAGATGGTGGCCGGACCGAATCCCCCACCGCGTCGCGGGCCCTTGCACGAACCGGCGGAAAGCTCCCTTCACCGCGAGGCCTCCTCCAGGATGATCGTCGCCGCTCGCCGCGACGCTCCCTCGCGGCCGAGCCGGTCCCGCAGCCCCCGCAGCTTCTCCGAGAGCACGTGGCGTCGATCCCCCGGTTGCAGGAGCTCGGCGACATGCTCGGCGACCCGGTCCGGGCGCGCCTCGCCCTGAAGAAACTCGGCCGCGAGCTCCTCCTGGGCCACGATGTTGACGAGCGCGATCCTCGGGATCTTCACGAGACGCTGTCCCACGAACCACGTCATGGGCGACGCCCGGTACAATACCGCGAGCGGCGTCCCGAACAGCGCCGCCTCGAGCGTCGCCGTGCCGGAGGTGACGAGCAGCGCATTCGATCCCGTCATGACCCCGGCCGCCGCTCCCGGATGGAGTCGGACGTCGAGCGGCCGCCCTCGCGCCAGCACCTGATCGTACTCCTCGAGCGGCACTCCCGGCGCCACGCTCGCCACGATGGAAAGCTCCGTCCCTCGCTCCCTCACGATCCGCGCCGCGTCGATCATCACGGGGAAGAGCCGGCGCACCTCCTGGACGCGACTCCCCGGAAGAAGCCCCAGGATCGGGGCGCCGTTTTCGGCGCCGAGCGAGTGCCGCAATTCCGAGGGATCGGGCGCCTCCGAGAGGGCGTCGAGCAGCGGATGGCCGACGAAGTCGACCGGGATTCCCGCCCGGCGGTAGATTTCCTCCTCGAACGGGAACACGACGAGCATCCGATCGACCGCCTGACCGATCTTGGGAACCCGTCCCGCGCCCCAGGCCCAGACCTGTGGGCCGATGTAGTAGACGACCGGGATCCCGCGATCCTTGGCGGCCCGGGCGATCCGGAGGTTGAAACCGGGAAAGTCGACGGGCACCACGACGTCTGGCGGATCGCTCTTCAGGAGGTGCCGCAGACGCGCTTCGAGACGGCGCAAGCGCGGGAGCTGACGAAAGACCTCGACGAGACCCATCGCGGCGAGCTCGTCGATGGAGGTCAGAATCTCGGCGCCAGCGGCGCGAAGCGCGTCGCCCCCGACCGCGAGGATGCGCAACCCGGGCTCCTGGCGAAGCAGTTCCCGGGCGAGCTGCCCGGCCGCACGATCTCCAGACGGCTCGCCCGTCAGGATCAGGACGGTGCGTCGGTCCACGGCGGGTCTCCCGGCAACGCCGTCTCGGCCCACGCCCCCCAACGCTCGTCGATCGACTCCCGGACTCGTTCGGCAAGCGCGACCGCCCGCGTCGCCGCCTTCGTCCCGACGAGGCGGGAAGACTCGCCGCGCACGGCCGTGACGAATTCCTCCAGCTCTCGCACGAGCGGGTTGTGCCCGTCATTCTCCCGGACCGTTTCTCGCGACACACCCAACGGCGTCCGGGAATCCCTCGTGAAGATCTCCGTCACCTGACGGTGCAGATCGAGTGACAGGTAGGTCTCGGATTGGAAGACGCGCAGCTTCCGGACGGGCTCCCGGCTCGCGCGGCTCGCGGTCAAGTTCACGAGCGCGCCGCTCGGAAACTCGAGGCGCGCGTTCGCGATGTCCACGCGGTCGGTCAGGACGGGGACGCCCACCGCCTCCACCCGAATCGGGTCCGCGCCGAACATGTCGAGGACGAGATCGAGGTCGTGGATCATCAGGTCCAAGACGACATCGACCTCCGTGCCGCGGGGATCGAAGGCGGCGAGGCGGTGGCCCTCGACGAAGCGCGGCTCGCGGATCCGGCCGGACACGCTCGTGTAGGCTCCATTCAGCCGCTCGACGTGTCCCACCGCCGCGACACAGCCCGCCGCTCGCGCCGCCTCGTCGATGCGGCCGCACGCCTCGACCGTCGCGGCCAGCGGCTTCTCCACGAGGAGGTGTCGACCGGCCGCGAGGATCCGGCGCCCGAGCTCCTCGTGACGGTCGGTGGGAACCGCAAGCACGACCGCCTCGCAGCGATCGAGAAGCTCATCCACGTCGGGAGTGAACGGCACGCCGTCGGGAAGACCCGTCCGCCGGGCCGGGTCGACGTCGGAGGCGACGGTGAGGGAGACTCCGCGGGCTTCGAGCGCGCACCGGACATGGTGACGCCCCATTCTGCCGAGGCCGAGGACGCCGACGGTCGTGGGCTTCACGCCGCAGCCTAGCGGACGATGCCCCGGTGCGAGACCTCGACGAACGCGAGGAGGTGCTCGACCTCCGCGGAGCCGGCATGCCGCTCGCGGATTCGACGTACCGCCTGCGTCACATTGAGGCTGGACCGGTAGAGAATGCGGTAGGCGTCCTTCAGTGCCTTCCTCACGTCGGCCGCGAATCCCTGTCGCTCGAGACCGATGGTGTTCGGCCCGACGACCCGGAGCGGATTGCCGGCCGCCTTGAAGAACGGCGGCATGTCCTTCGGCAGGCGCGAACCCCCGCCGACGATCGAGTATCGCCCGATGCGAACGAACTGGTGAACCGGTGTGATCCCGCCCACGATCGCGTGGTCGTTCACCTCGACGTGCCCGGCCAGGTTCACGGAGTTTGCGAGGATCACATGATCCTGGATGACACAGTCGTGCGCTACATGGACGTACGCCATGAACAGGTTCGAGTTCCCGATCACCGTTTCGCCGCTCTCGTCGGTAGCGCGGTTGACCGTCACGAACTCCCGGAAGGTGTTGTCGTCCCCGATTTGGACGTGACTGTGAGCGCCGGAGAACTTGAGATCCTGCGGTATGCCGCCGACGGCGGCACCGTGGAAGAAGCGGTTTCGCGCTCCGACGGTCATCGGCCCGTCGAGCCGCACGTGCGAAGCGAGCTCGCAACCCGGTCCGAGCTCGACTTCGTCTTCCACGATGCAGAAAGGCCCGATCACCACGTCGTCCGCGAGCAGCGCGCCAGGATGCACTACTGCGGTCTCGTGAACACGAGGGCCGGGCAGGATCACCCGGGTAGAGGCATTCATCGACTCACGCGTCCTCTCGGTCGACGACGGTGGATAGGAGGTCTGCCTCCGCCACCAGTTCGTCACCGACGTAAGCCTTCCCCGACATCTTGCAGTACCTCTTCCGGAGCTTCTCCAGTTTCAGCTCGAACCGGATGGTGTCCCCGGGGCGAACCGGTTTCCGAAACTTCGCGTTGTCGATTCCCATGAAGTACATCAGCTTCGTCTCGGGACGTTCCACCGTGTTCAGAAGGAGGACGCCCCCCGCCTGAGCCATCGCTTCGATGATGAGGACGGCCGGCATGATCGGTTGGCCCGGAAAGTGACCCTGGAAGAACGGCTCGTTGATCGTCACGTTCTTGAGCGCGATCACGTGGTCCCGGTCCACCAGCTCCACGACCCGGTCGATCAGCAACATCGGGTAACGATGCGGCATGATCTGCTGAATGTCGTTGATGTCGAGAGAGATGCTCTTCTGTCCCGGCTCCTTCCAACGGTAGCTCTTCTTCGCTTCCTGCATGAGCTTCTTCACAAAAGCCACGTTCACGGCGTGCCCGCCCCGCACCCCGATGAGGTGCCCCTTGATGGGCATTCCCAGGAGGGCGAGGTCCCCGATGAAATCGAGGATCTTGTGCCGGACGAACTCGTTCTCGAAGCGGAGCGGCTCTTCCGACTTGATCTCCTGTTTCGTCACGACCACCGCGTTCGAGAGGCTCCCGCCCTTGATGAGCCCGAGCTCCCGGAGCGGCTCGACGTCCTCGAACATCGCGAAGGTCCGGGCCGGGGCGATTTCCTC